>JBIKRP010000222.1:0-4570 GCA_044349145.1 Flavobacterium sp. | reverse complement strand
ATCATTGAAGACATCGAGGAATCCAAACGTGGTTTGTATAGCGGTGCGGTGGGCTATTTTTCACCTCAAGGCGATTTTGATTTCAATGTAGTTATTCGAAGTATATTATATAATCAGGAGAAAAAGTATGTTTCGTTTTCTGTCGGAAGCGCCATTACTTCCTTGTCAATTCCAGAAAAAGAATATGAGGAATGTATGTTGAAGGCAAAAGCGATGTTTGAGGTCTTGCAATAATTAAAATCAATTGGTTACTTTTGACAGTGCTTAATCAATTTCAAAATCAACTGCAAATAAACTTTCCTTTTTTGACTGGAAAGAAACTGCTATTGGCAATTAGCGGAGGTATTGACAGTATGGTACTCTTACATCTTTTTCAGCAAATTAAATTTCCGATTGCTGTTGCACATTGTAATTTTCAATTGCGTGGACTAGAAAGTTTTGAAGATCAAAAGTTTGTTCAAGATTGTGCAGAAAGTAACAACATTCCATTTTATTCAACCATTTTTGACACCAATGCCTTCGCCGAAGATTATCAGGTTTCCATTCAGATGGCTGCTCGAGAGTTGCGTTATCATTGGTTTTATGAACTTCTAGATAGCGAAAACTACGATTATATTGTAACAGCGCATCATGCGGATGACAACCTGGAAACCTTTATGATCAACTTGTTGCGCGGTACGGGACTCGATGGATTGTCGGGGATTCCAGCCGTAAACGATAAAGTCGTTCGGCCTATGCTGAATTTTTCTCGAGAAGAAATTGAAGCATATGCACAGCATAATCGCGTACTCTGGCGGGAAGACCGCAGTAATGCATCGACGAAATATCTGCGCAATAAAATACGCCATGAATTGGTTCCTGTGTTAAGAGAAATCAATCCGGAGTTTTTGGCGTCATTTCAGAAAACGCAGTCGTATTTGCAGGAAGCCCAACAAATGGTCGAAGACGCGTCGATACTCGTTTATCAACAAGTTGCAAATGAAGTAATTAACGAAATTCACTTTGATCTACAAAAACTAAAACAACTGCCAAATTATCATTCTTATTTGTACTCTTGGTTAAAGGATTACGGTTTTTCGGACTGGATTGCCATTAGTGATTTGGTTGAAAGTCAATCTGGAAAACAAGTTTTCTCTGCGTCATTTAGCTTACTGAAAGATCGAACCAGCTTAGTTTTGAGTCCAATTTCCGAGAAATTGGAGGATGAATTTTACATAGAAAAAGGCCAAATGGAAGTTAAGATTCCCTTAAATATTAGTCTTTGTAAAGTATCTGACATTTCAACTTCTTCAAATTCAAGTATCTTTGTCGATGAAGATAAGTTAACGTTTCCGCTGCAAATTAGAAAATGGCAAGAAGGTGATTTTTTTGAACCTTTTGGGATGAATAGACAAACCAAAAAGGTAAGTAAATTATTTAAGGACGAAAAATTATCTTTGTTTGAAAAGGAATCGACTTGGATACTTTGTTCCAACCAAGAGATTGTTTGGGTTATCGGAATTAGAGCAGACGAACGATTTAAAATTGAAGAATCAACAAAGAATATTATAAACATTTCACTACATCAATGAGAAAATTATTGTTCCTAGTCGCAGCTTTTTTGCTTTTTACCAATGTAAAAGCCCAAATATTGGATCCCGTAAAGTGGAAAAGTTCTATTGAAAAAAAGTCAAATCAAACGTACTTGTTGCATTTTGATGCCGTTATTGAAAAAGAGTGGCATATGTATTCTCAGTTTACCGCCGATGGAGGCGCTTTACCAATAGAAATCGTTTTTAAGAACCAATCAGGAAATTTCAAATTGGTCGGAAAAGCCAAAGAAAGCAAGACGAAAACGACTTTTAATGATGTGTTTGGCGTCAATGAAACGTATTTTGAAAACAAAGCACATTTGACTCAAGAAGTTTTGGTAAGCAATGTAAAACTCAAATCAATTGAAGCTACCTTAAATTATCAAGCTTGTAAAGAGGTTTGTATTAATTTAGAAAAGAAGTTTACGTTTGTTATTCCTGCAGAGGAAGTTGCATCAGTTGAAGCAGTTGTGGATACGACGAAAGTAGATACCATTGCCGCAGTTCCAGAAAATAAAGTTGAAACCATTGCACCAAGTACAGAAAAAATTGCTGCTAGTACACCAAAAGAGGAACCTAAAAGAGGATTATGGACGATATTTTTCTTGGCTTTTCTTGGTGGTTTTGCCGCCTTGTTAACGCCTTGCGTGTTTCCGATGATTCCGATGACGGTTAGCTTTTTTACCAAACAAAGCAAAACGCCAGCACAAGGAAAACGAAATGCGGTAATCTACGGAATTTCAATCATTGCCATATACGTTGTTTTGGGATTGCTGGTCACCGGAATATTCGGAGCTGATGCTTTGAATGCGTTATCAACAAACGTTTGGTTTAATATTATTTTCTTCCTTTTATTGATTGTTTTTGCAGCTTCTTTTTTAGGCGCTTTCGAAATCATGTTACCGAATTCTTGGGCAAATAAAGTTGATCGACAAGCTGATCGAGGTGGAATTGTTGGTATTTTATTCATGGCGTTGGCCTTGGCTATCGTTTCCTTTTCATGCACGGGTCCGATTGTTGGGACATTACTCGTAGAATCCGCTTCAAAAGGAGGCATTGCACCCATCGTTGGGATGCTCGGATTTTCCTCCGCATTAGCCTTGCCGTTTATGTTGTTTGCCATGTTTCCCAGTTGGTTGCATTCCTTGCCAAAATCAGGTGGTTGGCTCAATACAGTAAAAGTTTTCTTAGGATTTTTGGAATTGGCTTTGGCGTTCAAATTCTTATCTAATGCCGACTTGGTATTACAATTACACTTGCTAGAAAGAGAAGTATTCTTAGCCATTTGGATTGCCATTTTTGGAACATTGGCGTATTATTTATTTGGAAAAATTACGATGCCACACGACAGTCCGTTGCCGCATATTTCGGTTGGAAGATTGTTTATGGGATTGCTTGTATTGACTTTTACGATTTATATGATTCCTGGACTTTGGGGAGCGCCGTTAAAATTAATCAATGCCTTTCCACCGCCATTAGAATATAGCGAAAGTCCACATGGCGTTGGAAGTTCATCACCAAATTCAGCAGCTTCAGTGTTACCCGACGGAGCTAAATCAGGACCTCACGGCATTACCGTTTTTGACGATTACGACAAAGGATTGGCTTATGCAAAATCTATTAATAAACCAATCATGCTTGATTTTACAGGGTTTGCTTGTGTGAATTGTAGGAAAATGGAGAACAATGTTTGGTCGGAAGACAATATCAAATCGATTCTTAAAAACGAAGTTGTAGTTATTTCACTGTTTGTTGATGATAAGCGGGATTTGCCGGAGAGTGAGCAGTTTGTGTCTAAAAGTACTGGTGCAGCAATCGAAACAATAGGCGACAAATGGACGGACTTTATGATTACGAAGTACAAAACCAATACACAACCGTTATACGTTTTGACGGATTTAAAGGGAAATTCATTAAATGTGGAGACACCAACGACGAGTTATGATCCCGACGTTGCTTTATACGAAAAGTGGCTCAAAACAGGAATTTCAAATTTTAAGAACTAAAAAAAATCCCAATCGAAAGGTTGGGATTTTTTATTTTTTTTCATTTATCGAGTAGGGTGTTGTAATTTTAGGTTGTCTTAGCTTTGAATCTAAAATCAAATTATTATGAAAACTATAAAATTGTTTTGCTTGTTGTTGGCAGTTTGTTCATTTACTTTTTCGTCCTGTTCGGATTCTTCTCCAATAGAAAACGATACGCCAAGTGCTCAAAAGAGTGTTGCTTTAAGAACCATCATTTTTGAATTGCAAAAAGCCAATCCGCCAGGTAATCGACCAGCAAATAATGTTACACAAGCTAAAGAATTAACGCCGGTAAGTCCGTTTTGCTTTGAATTTGTTTATCCGTTAGTATTATCATATAACAATGGTACTGCAGTGACAGTGGCCAGTTCGGAAGGATTATGGCAACTTATTAATGCTGAATTGCCAAATTTGTTTTTAGATGGAATTGTTTTTCCGTTTCAAATCAATCAAAATGGCAATTTTCAAACGATTAATTCCGAAAGTGAATTTGTTACTTTAATTAATAGCTGCGGTTTCAATAATTTGTATGAAGAAATTTTTTTTTCCTATTGTTTCGATTTTGTCTTCCCAATTACCTTGGGTTATAACGGGCAAACTATTGAAATTAATTCTCAACAAGAATTAGATATTTTTGGAAATGCTCCCGGTTTTATCGGGCAAATTCAGATTGTTTTTCCAGTGTCTGTAATTTTTGGAAATGAAATAGTTGTAGTTAATTCGATCTACGAATTTTATCAGATGGCGGCTAATTGCAATACTTGTATTTGCACTTTAGAATATGCACCAGTGTGCGTGCAAACTGCAAATGGAATCGTTGAGTATAGTAACGCTTGTTTTGCGCAATGCGCCGGATTTACTCAAAATGATTTCATAGTCTGTAATCCAACCAATGCCTGTTCGATTACCAATCTTGCAACGACCGTCGGTTTTTGTAATCCTGATGGAAGCTACGCCTTGACCATTGATTTT
>JBIKRP010000220.1:0-4580 GCA_044349145.1 Flavobacterium sp. | reverse complement strand
TTACATACTATATTGCTGCTACGGCGCCTTGTATAGATTCTAGTAGTCAGGTGAGTATCGTAGTTGTTGCCGCTCCCGATGCGGGAGTTGATGGCGCCACCACGATTTGCGATAGCAGTTCGGCTCCAATAGATTTGAATACACTTATTACTTCAGAACAACCTGGAGGAACTTGGACAAGAAGTACAGGAAGCGGCGGAACACTTACTGGCGCAATCTATACGCCAGCTTCTGGTGCCACTACAAGTACTTTTATTTACACAGTAAATGGTATAGCGCCTTGTGGTAATGATACTAGTGAAGCTAGAGTCAACATCAATGCGCAACCCGATGCAGGAGTAAGCGGGTTACCCAAAGTGGTTTGTGATAACGATAACACCGCCATAGATTTATTCTCGCTAATCAACGGGGAACAAACAGGAGGGACTTGGGTAAGGAGTTCAGGTGCAGGAGGGATATTTGACCCTGCAACGGCGAGATATACTCCAGCTGCGGGAGCTACAAACAGTACTTTTACCTATACGATAGCAGGAACACCACCATGTGTAGATTCTAGTAGCCTTGCCACGATAGACATCAATGCGCAACCGAATGCTGGAGTAGATGGAGCTGTATCGATTTGTGATAGCAGTACAACTGCGATAGATTTATTTTCACTAATCACCGCAGAGCAGTCGGGTGGAGTTTGGACAAGAACAGCAGGAACAGGAGGAAACTTCAATGGGGCTTTAGGCACTTTTACTCCAGCTGTTGGAGCCACTACTAGTACATTTGTATACACTTTAAGCGGTATATTACCATGTACGGATGATACGAGTGTGGTAACAGTAAATATCAGTCCACAACCCAATGCAGGACTCGATGGAGCGACTTCAATTTGTGATAGTAGCGCCACGGCGATAGATTTGTTTGGATTGATCACTGCAGAACAAGCCGGAGGAACTTGGAGTAGAACCTCAGGAACAGGTGGATTGTTTAGCGCAGCAAGTGGAAGTTTTACGCCATCTGCTGGATCTACTACAAGTACATTTACTTATACCATACCAGGGGTTGCACCTTGCGTGAATGATAGTAGTATCGCTACGGTGAATATTAACAATCAACCCAATGCAGGAGCAGATGGACCTGCACAAATAATCTGTGAGAGTGCCACCACTACGGTTGACTTATTTACTCTAATTAGTGGAGAACAACCAGGAGGAACTTGGACTAGAACTTCAGGAACCGGAGGAATATTCAACGCTTTAGCTGGAACATTTATCCCTACTATTGGAGCTACCTCTAGTACATTTACCTATACTTTAACAGGCACAGCGCCTTGTGTGAACGATAGTAGCGTGGCTAGTGTGACTATTTTGCCAACGGCTAGCATCACCTTGACCTCAGGGGTAAGTACACAAACACTTTGTATCAACGATAATATCACACCGTTTTCTTATACTATTGGCAATGGAGCACTAGGGGCATCGATTACCTCTGGAAGTTTACCCCTTGGAGTGAATCCTATTTTTACGGCAGGAGTGCTGACCATCAGCGGTACCGCCTTGGAGTCAGGGACGTTTAATTTTGTGGTTACTACCACCGGAGGATGTTCTTTTTCATCATTAAGTGGCGTATTGGTTGTTCGACCTGAAGTTGAATTGATTCTGACCTCCTCAACAAGTACTACTTTTCAAAGTGCTTGTATCAATGAACTTATCGATCCGATAACCTATAGAACAGAGAACAATCCAACAAGTGTTACAGTGACAGGATTGCCTGCGGGCATTACAAGTACTTACTTAGGCGGGGTGTTAACAATCTCAGGTTCGAATTCAGTCGTGGCTACCTATCCTTATGTAGTGACAACTGTTGGAGGTTGTGGAGTCGCTTCATTAAATGGCACCATTACTATCGATCCTAATGTGACTATTGCTTTAGTGAGTTCAACAGCTTCACAAACGGTTTGTATCAACGATGCGATACTTCCTATTACCTATCAAGTAAGCAATGGAGCAACGGGAGCTTCATTAGTAGCCGGCAGCGTTCCTGAAGGTATTCAAGGGAATTATAATGCTACAACAAAAACTTTTACTATCAATGGGGTAACAAGAGAATCGGGAACTTTCACTTATATCATAAGAACTTTAGGCGGATGTGGTACAGCGAGTTTAACCGGTACCATAAATGTCAACCCGCTTCCAGAGGTTAATTTACCACAAGACGGATACATTTGCGTTGACCCATCTGGAAACCCAATTTCGGATTATACCTTGACCACTAATTTAAGTACATCACAATATAGTTTTGAGTGGTCGGATATCAATGGTGTCATTGTTGGAGAAACAGGCAATAGTTATTTAGCGACAGTTCCGGGACAATATAGCGTTCAGGTCACAAATTTAGCAACGAATTGTTCTAACATAGAAAATGCAACGATTGTTCCTTCCTTGGCTCCAAGTGCTGCCTATAGCTCGGAGACCACTTATTTTGATGCAAATCAGGAGGTGGTTATTACTGTAGAACCACCGGGAGATTATTTGTATCAGTTAGATTCAGGGCCGTTTCAAACTCAGAATTTCTTTGTAGCGCTGCTTTCAGGAACCCATATTGTAACTGTTAAAGACAAGTTTGGATGCGGATCAGTGCAAACAAGTTTCACCATTATCAACTATCCGAAATTCTTTACTCCAAATGGCGACACTTATAATGACACTTGGAATATATTTGAAATCGCAGACCAAACCGAGGCTTATATTTACATATTTGATCGCTACGGTAAATTGATTAAACAAATTGCCACCAAAGGTGAGGGCTGGGATGGAAAATTTAACGGAACGGACTTACCTGGAGATGATTATTGGTTCAAATTGTTTTATAAAGAGAACGGACAAGACAAAGAATTTAGGTCCCATTTTTCTTTGAAGAGATAAATATTGCGATAAAGATATTCTGATGGTAATATTTTTGCATTGAATAGACAAGCTAATACAAAAATTTATATCTTTGACAAGTTCCCAAAAAAATCTTAAATTAAGTGTTTCTTAAGAGTTGCTAAAGGATTTTGGAGGAATGTTTCAGAAGTGTTTATTAGATTTGTTTCAGAGATTAAATGATAATTAGTAAAAATTTTAGCCCCATTTTTCAACAAAACGATATATAAAATGAATATTAAAAAATTATTATTATTGATTGTGTTTTTTGTTTGTCAATATTCTTTTTCGCAAGAAGGAATAGCGGTTTATTCAGATTACTTATCGGATAATTACTACTTATTGCACCCATCAATGGCGGGGGCTTCTAGTTGTTCAAAATTAAGATTGACCGGCCGTCAGCAGTGGTTTGGACAGAAAGACGCGCCATCGCTGCAAACATTGAGTTTCAATGGAAAAATCGGAGAAAGTGATCAATCAGGTGCCGGAGTTATTGTACACAACGATAAGAATGGATATCATTCTCAGAGCGGGATTAAGGCCACTTATGCCCATCATATTATGTTTTCTCGAGACGCGGTTGATTTAAATCAGGTGTCATTTGGTATGAGTGCTGGCTTGGTTCAGAGCTTATTGGATGAAACAGAATTTTTACGGCAGGGTTTATATGATCCGAATATTGACGGGACTATTGTTCAAAAATATACCTATTTTAATGTCGATGTTGGGATGTCGTACAATTACCTCGAATTTTACACGCATGTAACCGTTCAGAATGCATTAAATAGCAGAAGAAGGATATATTCGGAGTACGAAAATGATAACATTAGCAAAGTTATTATTAATTCAGGTTATGTTTTTGGTAACGAAGATGGGTTGCTTTGGGAACCAAGTGCTATGTTTCAGATAGTGAATCAAACAAAAGAAAAAACGATTGATGTTAATTTAAAAGTATACAAGCAATTGGACCTGGGAAGGCTTTGGGGAGGTTTGTCTTATAGAAGGAGTTTAGATGGAGCTGAATACAGAACCAGTTCGACTGCCACTCAAACTCAAAAATTGCAGTATATTACGCCCATTGTAGGCTTAAACTATAAGAACTACATGTTCTCTTATACTTATTCAGTAATCACTGGTGCTGTCAAATTTGACAATGGTGGCTTTCATCAAATCACTTTAGGAATGAATATCTTCTGTAAACCAGAGAAATATCACTGTAATTGTCCAGCAATTAATCCTTAAAAATTTAATTCAAGTCCCGATAATACGGGACTTTTTTTTACAATGCTAATAAAAACGGTTAACGGGAAAAGTCCATTAATACCACAGGACTGCTTTATAGCTGAAAACGCTACAATCATAGGTGAAGTCGTTTTTGGGTCTTCCTGCAGTGTTTGGTATAACGCTGTCGTAAGAGGCGATGTCAATTCAATTACCATTGGTAATCGGGTTAATATTCAGGATGGAGCAATTGTTCATTGCACGTATCAAAAGCACGCTACTGTAATCGGCAATAATGTTTCAGTCGGACATAACGCAATTGTTCATGGATGTACAATTGAAGATAATGTCTTAGTAGGGATGGGAGCAATCATCATGGATAACTGCCATATAGGAAGTAATTCTATTATTGCTGCAGGCGCAGTAGTTACTCAAAATACGATAGTG
>JBIKRP010000221.1:0-4580 GCA_044349145.1 Flavobacterium sp. | reverse complement strand
TAATAATTGTATTAAGGTTCAAATCATATTTTGTTAGGCTTCCGAAGGTTTCAGCACCCGACCAGCTCGGCTTTCCACCGCACAAAACATAAAGAACACCATCATTTTCTACAAGCGAATTAGGTACATCTCCAACTGCTATTGTGGAAAGAACAGCCAAATTTACAACATCAATAACTGAAACAGACGAGCCAAATCCATAACCCCCGAAATGTGCAACGTAGATTTTTCCGCTTTTTTCGATCATTCTTTCCGGACCTTCAGCAACTGAAATCGTTGTCGTGATCAAATTCGTTGCAACATCGACAACCGCAACATAATCATCGAAAGAATTTACAGGATCTCCCCAGCAACTTACAAAAAGACTTCCTTGATAGAATGCAATATACCTTGGGTTGACAAATCCGGTAATAGTTTGCTCAAGTTCAAAAGTATATCGATTAACAACACGGATACTACCCGAACCATTTAGAACGATATAAGCACGTGTTCCATTAAATGCCATATACTGCGCCGTATCTCCGAGACTGGTTCCAGCATTGACAAATGAAAAAATATTGTTTTGCAATTCACCCGTATTTGAAAGAAAAGAAACTGATGCATTATTAGCGGCAAATCCGCCTTCATTAAGAACATAAACACCATTGGAAAACACTTGTGCCGAAACAACAGAACAAAAAGTAGAGAAAATTAACGAAACTAAAATGGTAAAATTTTTCATAATAATAATTTGTATTTGATTTAGAATTACTGATTAAAATAAAATCCATTAGGACCAACACCAACTTCAACTGTTTTTAGTAAAGTCCCAATTGGAATGGGATCAAATTGCTCACCGGAGGAATAAACTAAGACCTTACCATAAACACTGAAGCCTTTGGAATCAGCTATATAAATTTTATTGTTCTTAATAGCAAAACCGTAAATAACTTCAGCGTCTGAGCTAAAGGACGGAGTCGCTGGCAACACTGTTCCCGTTAAAGGAAACTTATAAATTTCATTTCTAATAGTGTAAAAAATGTGATTCCCGTAGAGGTCCATATAGTTAATTCGAGGTGACCCACTTGGAGGAAAAAGAGATTGTATAATCGCATTCGAAGTCAAGTTAATCTCTACAATACTCCCAACAGTATTATTTGCAGTGTTGTTGAAATCAAATTTCCCGTTGCAGACAACCCACAAATGATCACCTTCAATTTTCATGGTGTCGGGCATATCTCCAACTTCAATAGATGCAGTCAAGCCGTTGGTTGATGAATCTATAACTGATACTGATTGTCCATTTGTTCCCAAATCATTATGAGCGACGTATATCTTTCCAGCATGTTCGATAATTTTGTTGGGATAATCATTTACCAAAATAGTTGAAATAACATTGTTCGAACCAAGATCAATAACCTTTATAGTTCCTCCTCCGACGCCACTTCCCCAGTTGGTCACATACCCTTTTCCGTTAGCAAATGCGATATATCTCGGATTGTCTAAACCAGTCGTTATTGCACCAACCTTAACCATCGTATACCTATTTACGATTTCTATTTTATTGGAAGCATTAACAATTATATACGCCAAATTATCATTAAAGCCCATACTTTGTGCGGTGTCTCCTAAAATCTCACCTGGATTTACCCCGGAGAAAAGATCATTTTGTGTTCTGCTTAAATCAAAAGATATAAAGGAGACAGAAGCATTTGTACTTCCAAAATTACCTTCATTCAAAACAAAAGCACCACTGTCAAAATCACCTTGTGGCACATAAGGGCTCGGCGTTGTCTCTTCGCTGGAACAAGAGGTGAAAAATACCAGCATCAAAAAAACCACGGATAACCATTTGTTTGTTTTCATTTTTTTTAAAATTTTAAAATTAGATTCGCTTGAAAATTTCTACCAGGTAAAGGTCTGCCAGGAACGTTTTGGTAGTTTTCGTTCCAACAGTTTAGAGTTTGGAGTCCAAATGAAGATTGACGTTCCTTCCCGAAGGCAAAGTAAACCCCCACATTCGAAACTATAAATTCTTTCAATTTTGTATGATTGTCATTTAAAGTGTAAACAGCTCCATTAAAAAGATACTGGTAATTTAAACTTAATCTCTTAAATGTATAGAAAAAATTCGCGTTAAATTTATGATACGGAACATAAGTCAATTGCGTATTCAGGTCTTTGTTGGTTGACACGGTATAAGCATAAGTTGACGTCAAATTAATCCTATGACTGCCTATTTTTTTTGTTGCCTCTAATAAAAACTCCGCCCCGTAACTTTTTACTTTTCCGACATTCTCCGGTGTCCAAATTCCATCTGTTGGTTTCCATTGAATTAGATTTTCGATGGCATTGTGGTACACGGTAGTAACAAATCGAAATCCATTAAAATGGAGCTCTTGTCCCAACTCCGTTTGACTTGATTGCTCCGGTTGCAATTCAGGATTTCCCCCAACCATCCAATACAAATCATTAAAAGTGGGAATTCTAAAATTTCTAGAATGATTTAATTTTATTTGATAGCATTTTGTAAGCGGCGCCTGAATTCCAAAAGCATAAAGTACCGGGCTCTGATAAGCGGCAGTTGTTTCTTGGCGAATGCTCGATTCCAAAAGCAACTGTTTTGCGAGCGAATACTTCATCAAAACACTGCCGCTTCCTATGGTTCGGACATTAGTTCCGATACTAGTTCCAATTCCTTTGGTTTGGTTAAAATCGAATACGGCTTCTAGGTCTAATTTTGGTGTGAATCGATAGTTAATATTGTATTTTCCGATAAAAGTTTCTGCTCTGGAAGTTTCAAAATCATCGAACAAATAGTTGGCAAAATACTGATATTGTTCCGAAAGAAAAGCAAATTTGAGCGAAGACCGCAGTTTGTCATTCGTGTAGATCCAATCAACCAAATTCCTACTATTAAAATCGTGGTACTTACTCTTTGACGTCGATGCTATTGTTCCGGAAAAATGACGCTCACTATCAAAAAATTGACTGTAGAATTTGACCATATTTCGAGTGTCAAAGCGATAGCCAACACTAACATTTAAGCTTGTATTGTTAAATTGTCCATTCTCATTTTTCTTACCGTTAGTTCCCAAGTATTCATAGTCATTTTCTGAACTGTTCCGAGAAACACTAAGATTAACCGCATACTTTTCATTCGAAAAACTTGTTTTGCCATTCAAATCAAGGGTGTTGAAACTACCGTAATTTGTAGCCAGCGTAGTATTGAATTGATTCTTGAAAGTCAATTCATTATTCAAGTGCACGCTGCCACCAATAGCACTGCTACCATACATGGCACTTCCACCTCCAGCTCGAAGCGTTACATTCTCAAAATCCCTAGTGGTAATGGTATTAAAATCGGTCTGCCCGTTGAGTTGTGAATTGATATTAATTCCGTTCCAAATCACCGCAGTTTGCTGCGCCGTTGTTCCTCTGAAAGAAGGAGACGACACCATGCCCAAACCATTTTGCTTAAAATAAATCACCGAATTGTATTGCAGCAAACCAGTCAACGACGATTGATTTCTTTCAATGATTGTATCGTTGAGTTTTTGCACCGACAAAGAGTTGGAATACTGTTGTAACTGGAAATCACTCACGATCACTTCTCGCAAACTGACAATAGAATCCTGTTGCGCAAAAATCACTTGGCACATCAACAAAACGCAAAATAAACTTAGCTTTTTAACAGTCATAATTTCAGAATCTTTTTCCCGAAGATTCGATATTGATTATAAAAAAAGGCAGGTCTCCTGGCTTGCGTCTTGTTGTTTACCTTCCCATCCGACAACGCGAACAGTGGTTTTGTAGTTAACAACAAGCTTTGTAGCTTACAGTTGCGGGAACAGCTTAGGTTTTGAACCTAATTCCCTTTTAATGTGAATTGAAATATGCAATCCACAACCTTGATTCGATGGCAAAGATAAGTTTATAAAAGGGAATTCAAAATAAAATTTGAAATATAAAATGGATTACTCCTACCTTTGTTCACTTTGAAAAAAATGGTCATGAAAAAACTTTTTCTGAATTTCGTTTTACTTTATTTTGCACTTATTGCAGTTGGATGTAAGCAAGATATAGCGAAATCAAATCAAATTTTTTCGACGCATCTCAATCAAATCAAATATGCCAAAGGGCTTGCCATATATAACCACAAAGGCTTTACGATCCTCTCCATCAAAAACCCTTGGCCCAATGCCGCACGTGCTTACACCTATATTCTAAAAGAAAAAACAGGAGTGATTCCAGACAGTTTAAAAGAAATTCCAATTATTAATATTCCACTTCAAAAAATTGTAGTGACCTCTACGACGCACATACCGTCATTAGAAATGTTAGGCGTCGAAAACACACTTATTGGATTTCCTCATACCGATTATATTTCCTCGGAAAAAGTTAGAAAACAAGTTGATGACGGCAAGATAAAAGACGTTGGCTCAGACCAGAGTTTGAACACTGAACTTCTCATCGAACTTGCTCCGGATGCACTGGTCGGCCACGGAATTGACAACAACAATCCAACTTTCGACAATTTTCAAAAGAACGGTTTGAAAGTCATTATCAATGGCGATTGGACTGAGTCATCACCTTTGGGA
>JBIKRP010000218.1:0-4602 GCA_044349145.1 Flavobacterium sp. | reverse complement strand
ACAAATATTAAATTATGAAAACAAACATTAAATTTTTACTCGTAGCACTAGTTGCTTTTTCAGCTTTTTCAATTACATCTTGCAGTGAGGATGATCCAGCTCCAACACCAGCAGTTGACAACACAATAACTGGAAAAGCTGTTGCAACGCCTAATTTATCTAGCTTAGTTGCTGCACTAAACAGAGCGGGGCTTGCTTCTACGCTGCAAGGAACAGGACCATTTACAGTTTTTGCTCCAACAAACGATGCATTTGATGATTTTCTTGACGCAAATGGATTGACATCTATAAATGACATCCCTGTAGATGTACTGCGCAAAGTTCTTCAAAACCATGTTCTAAGTGGAAAGAAAGAAGCCGCAAATTTGTCGACAGGATACGAAAGTACTCTAGCAAATTATGACACTAGCACGACCGTTTTCATTAATATGTATGTAAGTAAGACTGGAAATGCAGTGAGATTAAATGGAGAATCAAATGTGACTACTGCAGATGTTCAGGCTTCTAATGGTGTAATACATATTGTGGACAAAGTAATTGCATTGCCAACAATTGTTACACATGCGGTTGCAAATCCAAATTTCAGTGTCTTAGTTCAAGCTTTGACTAGAAGCGATATGCCTAATTTTGCAGGTGTAAACGGTATTTTGAAAAGCACAACTGCTCCATCTCCATTTACAGTTTTTGCTCCTGTAGACGCTGCATTTACGACGCCAGTTACTGGATTTTTAGCTGAAAACGGTTTTGCTGACCTTGCATCAATTCCTACGGCAGTATTAGAGAAAACATTAAAATATCATGTGATAACGGGAGTTAATGGTCGCGCAAGTACATTGGTAGCTGATCAATCCTATCCTACTTACGCTGGAAATTTACCGAATCCGCAAAATGTTATTTTCAAAACTACGCCGACTAGGCTTTTAGATGTTAATGGTAGACCTTGCAATATAATTGTAACTGATGTACAATGCGTGAACGGGGTTATTCATGTATTAGATAGAGTTCTTTTACCAACTTTCTAGTCCACATAATATAGACTTTAAAAGCCTTCCTAACCGAAGGCTTTTTTTTGTTTTCAAAACTTACTCATCCAACAACCGCTGCAAATGCGTTTTTTCTCGAATGGGTAATTTGGCTTTCATCTCGATAAAAATTGCTCTATTTTTCGGGTCTTGTATTAATGTTCGAATAGCATCCTTACAAAATTTTACAAATTGCCAACGATGGTGTGCCGTGCCGTACGCCAAACTTCGAAACACATCTTCGGTGTGGATTTCCAATTGCAACAACCTTTCCAGTGCTTCTTGCTGCACATTCGAATCGAAATCAGTGCCCGTATATTGCAATAACTCCAAATAAACAACCATTTTTTTCTTCGAATCGGTGTCGGTCAAAAAGGACAAATACAAGTGCAGCATTTTTAGGTTCTTATTTTCAAATCCCATCCAATCCTTTGAAATTTCCATATAACGCGCTCTGTGCTCGGGAAATTGCTTCCATAAATTAAAAAGCGCCACTTCCTTGGTGAAGTAGCTGCCGTCATTTAATAAACTTTCATAAGCAATGCGAAACTGCTCTGGAATTTCTTTCAACGAATTCGCTACGGCCTGTCGAACTTGCAATTCGTTCCTACTCAAAGCCGCATTTAGCAAAAATTCCTTACTTTCAAACGGAACAGAAATGGTTTGAAAAACCAGCAATTCCTTGACGGGAGAATAAGCGGAACTGCGGAGGATTGTTATTATTTTCTCTTGATCTTTGATCACATCTAATAGCTCTTCTTGCAATGCAAAATATTGCTTTAAAAAATCGTTCTTCAGGAGCAATTCTCGGGCTTCTTCCGCAGGAAAAACGGTCGCTTCTAGCCATTTACTTTTAAAATTTTTCGTATCAAAATTGGAGACAAGAGCAATTTCATTCAAGAAATCATCAGTGCTTACGTTCTGAAATGCATACTTCTTCAGATAGCTTTTCACTGCTTTATTAAATTTATCTTTTCCTACTCGCTCACGCAAAACATGCAATGCCCACGCTCCTTTTTGGTAAAATGACAAGGAGCTCGCCTTTTCATTCAAGATGGGAATCGTATCAGTCTTCGCAGCTTCCATCAATTGTCCAGACATGGTGTACAATTTTTCATAAAAATAATCATCCCCAAAAACAGCTCGTTCCGCCAAGAGCGCATAATAGGTCGCGAATCCTTCCTGCAACCAATGGTCTTTTCCAGATGTAGCGGTAACCAAATTACCGAACCATTGATGTGCTAGTTCATGCGCATTGACATTGGCGTAGTTCCGATCAACATAACCAATACTATCCACCAAAAAATCTCTCGAAAATATAGTGGCTGTTGTGTTTTCCATGCCCGCATAAAGAAAATCATGCACGGGGATTTGTCGGTAGATTTTCCAAGGATAAGGAATCCCGATTTCAGTTTCTAAAAAATCAAAAATAGCTTTGCTGTATCTATAGGTCGGTTCGAGTACCAAGGAATCGTTTTTTTCGTAATAATTGACTAAGGGAACCGCAGATTTCGAGGTCAATTCTTGTTTTTCAAAATGACCAATCGCCAACATAACCAGATAGCTACTCATTGGGTTCGTCATTTGATAATGCCATCTAATGTCGTCTCCAACCGACTCTTTCTTGAGCAACGTCCCGTTAGAAATCACTTCAAAACTCTTGTGAAAAACAATGGTTAATCCAAAAATAACTTTTTCATTAACATCGTCAAAACTCGGCAACCAATGACTTGTATATTTTCCTTGACCTTGCGTCCAAATCTGACCATTTACTTCCTCTGGCGTATCAATTGCATCAGTAAAGTCCCAATTGACAAAATACATCGCTTGAGTAGGAAAGGCATCATAGTGAAAATTCAAGGTGTTTTTTCCTTTTTTAAAACCCTCGTACAGCAACAATTGTTTTTTATTTTCTTTAAATTTTACTTCTTTCCCATTGATTTTGAGATCGGTAAAAACCATCTTCTGCGCATCGATTCTAATGGTGTCAATTGGCTGCTTTACTTCGAAAGTGTAGGAGACGTCGCCAACAACATTGCGCTTAATCGGATTGATTTCAATCGACGCATGCATCGTCTTAAAATCGACAGATTGAAGTTGTTGTGAAAAGGCTACCGCACTAACAAAGAGTAAAAAATAATATCGCATTGTTTCGTTGATTTCCGAATGATTTGCAAATATACAGCGAGATACTGCAATTTTTTTGTTTTAAAACTTTCATATTTCCAAGTTTTAAAATTATAGCTTATATTCGCTTTTAATATTGCAAGCCATTCAAAAATCTTTAATTTCTTCCACTGCCATGTCGAATTTGCTACAAACTCCCATCGAATATTTAAAAGGTGTTGGACCCAATCGCGGCGATTTACTTCGCAAAGAGTTGGGCATTCGCTTTTATGAGGATTTAATTCAACATTATCCAAATCGATACATCGACCGAACGCGCTATTACAAAATCAATGAATTGCGCAACCAACCGGCAGAAGTCCAGCTAATCGGGAAGATTATTAACATCAAAATGGTCGAGCAAAAGCGCGGCAAAAGATTGGTCGCTACCTTTGCCGATGAAACTGGACAAATGGAATTGGTGTGGTTCCAAGGCCATAAGTGGATAAAAGACAGTTTACAACTCAATGTTCCTATTGTTATCTTTGGAAAATGCAACTTGTTCAATTACGTTTTCAACATGTCGCATCCAGAAATTGAGTTGCTGGCGGAGCATGAAAAAAGTTTGCGTTCTGCCTTGCAACCCGTTTATCCATCGACTGAAACATTGACCAATCGTGGCGTCTCAAGTCGCGTGGTTTCTAAAATGATGCAACAATTATTTCTGGAAACGCAAAACCTCTTTACTGAATCGTTGCCCACTTATTTGATTTCTGAACTGAAATTGATGCCCAAAAAAGAAGCATTATTCAACATTCATTTCCCGACCAGTAATGACGCTTTAGCCAAAGCACAATTTCGATTAAAGTTTGAAGAATTGTTTTTTATTCAACTCCAATTAATCACGAAAAACCTCATTCGAAAACACAAAATCAAAGGCCATCCTTTTACACAAGTTGGAGCCTATTTTAATGATTTCTTTCAAAACCATTTGCCTTTTGAATTGACAAACGCACAAAAACGTGTGCTCAAAGAAATTCGAAACGACATGGGAAATCCCGCGCAAATGAATCGACTATTGCAAGGTGATGTTGGTTCGGGGAAAACAATTGTGGCGTTTATGAGTATGTTGTTGGCGTTAGATAATGGCTTCCAATCTTGTTTGATGGCGCCTACAGAAATCTTAGCCAATCAACATTTTTTTGGCTTAAGTGAATTGGCTAAAGACTTAAATATCAACATAAAAATTCTGACGGGCTCAACCAAAACTTCCGAAAGAAAAATCATTCACGAAGCTTTAGAAGATGGCAGTTTGCATATTATCATCGGAACACACGCGCTATTGGAGGACAAAGTTCAATTTAATAATCTTGGTCTTGCGATTATCGACGAGCAGCATCGTTTTGGCGTAGAACAACGTTCGAAACTGTGGAAGAAAAACACCATTCCTCCGCATGTTTTAGTCATGACCGCC
>JBIKRP010000217.1:0-4606 GCA_044349145.1 Flavobacterium sp. | reverse complement strand
TGATGTTTGCAGTTGTTAAATTAGTTTGATTGTAACCCCAACCACCGAATTCCGGTTGACTAGTTGCGTACCATTCTCCCCAAGTCCCTATAAATCCTGCTTGTACGGCGGCAATAACGTCTGAATTCAAAGTGAAGTAAGGTTGTAGTTGCTGAATATGCTGTAAAATAAGTGCCTTCGACGCGTCTTTAGGACTATCACTACTATTATGCGAGTAAGTAAATCTTAGGATGCATTTTAATCCAGCATTTCGTAATTTATCAAAGTCACTTTGCATACTGGCAAGATAAGTGTCGGATATTGGAGTAGTCTTAAAATCATTTAGTCTATAATTTCTGTAGAGTAAAGTGATATTATTGTTCAAGCGGTAATTAGTAAGTTCAGTTTGATTTAAACTAGAATTAGAAGAACCGAATTTGAAAAATCCTCTTTCAGGATTTGAAATTACAGCATTTGACAATGTGTAAGTTTTAGTCACGGTTTGGGCGCTAAAGTTTAAACTTAACAGCAATCCCAAAATTGCAAAATAGTTTTTCATAGTTTCTGGTGATTTGTGGTTTTGGTAATAGGTAATTTGGTTTTGTTCAACGAGGTCAAATTTATATAGATTAAATACACAAAACATCGACGAAAGTGTTAAAATTTTTATTTTCATCGACGAAATGCATCTTTTTGATTTTTTTGTAGGAATTTTAGTTTTATTATTAATGATTTTGTACGATTATCATTATTAATCCATTAAATTAGTTTTTAACAATATGGTTTGTAGTTGTTTATAACTCCATCTAGAAGTGGTATTTTAGATGTATAGATTCCTTCTAAGTGATTTTAATAGACGGTTTTGCTGAGAAACATTATTTTATTATGTAAGATTATTTAGAGTTATAATTTATATTATGTAAAATAGAGAACAATTGATTTTGATCTTTATAGCAGAATATTCGCTTCCCTGCTTCCTATAATTTGGTGGTATCTTTTTGTTATTAATAGAACTTTCTAATTCAATGTTTGTTATTTTTGCAGTGGTTAGTGCATAACAAAAAACTTATACAATAACAATATGAACGCTATTGCAGAAAGAATCGCGGAATTTCTCAAAGAGTTTCCACCTTTCAATAATTTATCGATAGATGAACTGAAGATGGTGTCATCTAGTATCCGCGTCATCAACTTAGAAAAACACAAAGTACTATTTCAAATTAATGATTTATTACATGATAGTTTCTACGTTGTCTCTTCTGGGGTAATCAATTTGTCTGTGATATCCGATGCTGAAGAAACATTATTAAACAAGTGTCTTCCTGGAGATGTTTTCGGATTGCGCCCCTTTTTTGCCAAGAACAACTATAAGATGACAGCAAAAGCTCGAGAAGAATCGGTTGTTTATGCAATTCCGATTGCCACTTTCCGGCCGTTCGTCGCACAGAATGCTGAAGTTTTGAATTTCTTGTTAGAAAGTTTTGCCAATAACTCTAATGATCCTAGAGATATCGAAAATAAAGGGAAGTTACTTTCGGACAATGTTGTTTTGACTGCAGCACAATCTGACCTGCATTACCTGCAATCTCTTTCATATAACAGAACACCAATTAAGGTTTCTTCTTCTAGTATGGTGCGCGATATTGCCCAATTAATGACTGACAATCTTACCAATAGTGTATTTGTTTCGGAGAACTCCTTTCCTATTGGAATTATTACGGATACCGATATGCGATCCAAGATTGTAACTGGACGGTTTCCGATTACATCAACGGCAGATAAAATCATGTCGTCACCAGTTATTACTGTAGCGGAAAATGTGTCATTAGCAGAAGCGCAGCTATTGATGTTAAAGAATAACGTGAGTCACCTCTGCGTTACTCAAGACGGATCTGAAAAATCAGACATAAAAGGTGTTATTTCAGAGCACGATTTGATTGTTGCCCAAGCTAGTAATCCAGGAGTTCTGATTAAAGAAATAAAACGATCTAAAGATGTACAGGACTTAAAGCAAGTTCGAAATCGATTGACTGAGATTATTCAAACTTCAATATCTAAAAATATTCCGCTTACTCATATTTGTAATATTGCTGGAGAAATCAATCTTGCAATTGTCAAGAGAGCAATCGAATTAGCGATTCTTGACCTAGGTTCTCCTCCTGCCAGATTTGCATTTTTATGCATTGGTAGTCAAGGTCGAAAAGAGCAACTATTGCTTACAGACCAAGACAATATCCTGATTTTTGAAGATGTGGCAGCAGATAAATACCGTGATGTTAAGGATTATTTTCTAAAGTTATCCAAGAAAGCAGTCGATACCATCGAAAAAGTGGGATATAACCCTTCAAAGAACGGATATAATGCTAGCAATATTTTATGGTGTAAGTCATTGACAGACTGGGTAAAACAGTATGAAAATTGGATGAATACACCTGGAGAAATAAGTAATGAAATAAGTAGCATATTTTTCGACTATGAAATTGCTTTTGGTGAACCAAAAATTGAAGAAGCAATCACAAATGTCATCTTTAAAAACATCAAAAAACAAACACTATTTTTTGATTATTTGGGGAATGATGCCATCAGAAAGCCTGCGCCACTGAGCTTCTTTAAAAAATTCACTGTAGAAGAAGAAGGAATTAATAAAGATAAGTTCAACATTAAGATAAAAGCCCTAATGCCACTAATTGATGGCGCACGCTTGTTTACAATGAGTAACAATATAAAAGGAATCAATAACACTTTCATGCGTTTCAAACAACTAGCGATGGAAGATCCGAAGCATGCTGATATTTTTATTAATTGCGCAGAAGCGTTTCTAGTACTGTCAAAATTTAGAACTTTAGAGGGATTGAGAAATGATAGTTCGGGTGAATTTATTACCATCAATGAATTGTCAAAAGCAGATCGTGAAATACTTAAGAATGCATTGGCTCCGATGAAAGACCTTGAGGAATTAATTAAAGATACTTTTCAATTGACTCAATTTTCCTAATTATGCTAGATTGGATCAAAAACTTAAATAAAGAATATCCTGAATTTTGGAAAGATTATAGCGCGAAATTCGAGCGGAAATCCAATCGTTTCGTGGTGTTAAGTACGGAAACAACTGGACTAAATGCGAATAAGGATGTTATCTTATCTATCGGGGCTGTTGCCGTTGAGAATAACACTATTGTGGTGAGCGATTGCTTCGAAGTGATACTTTTGCAATACATTTTTTTACACGATAATGGACTTTCCAACGAGTTTATCGTTGAAAGTAAACTTCCAAAATTAGGTGAACCAGAAGCCATTCAAGCATTTATCGACTTTATCGGAAATGCTATTTTAGTCGGACATCGAATTCATTTCGATATCGATATGATCAACGAAGCGCTCTATAAAATGGGATGCAGTCGTATCAAAAATGAGGCAATTGATATCGAAATTATGTATCGAAAGTTGATTGACAACACGGACAAACAATTTTCAGTTGATGAGTTATGTAAAATATTTAAAGTGGCAAGAAATGAACGTCATTCTTCTGCGGAGGATGCATACACTATAGCCTTGTTGTTTTTAAAACTAAAATCGAGATTGGGCATTAATATTTAATTGAATGCTTCTTTCGAATGCGCCATGGTGTGTAATCGAAACTGGGTTATTCGACAACTTCGAATTAGGAATACCAAATTGGTCTTTAAAAACATCACTGGAATCAATGGGTTGGATTGATTCAAAATGATTTGAATGTTGCGCTGCCTCTGTGTATATATATTCGTGTGTAACCTCTGTTCTAGTTACATACGCTAATCCTTCAATCGTGACCAATCCAAAAAAATGGTCTTGATTCGGCCTAATTCTGTTGCATTCGATTCGTCTTGGAATAAACACTCTTTTTTTGGTTTGTCTATGATAAATCTTATAAACAGCTTCCTTCCTACTCCATAAATTCCAAACCATGACCTCCGGATTTTCAGACAAGAGAATTATTTTCTGTTCATTTTCTGTAAAGAGCTTCTCTAAAAATCCTTTTCGTTTCCAGTTGCTTTCAGTGCGCGTGAGTTCTAAGTCGATAATGTCATTTCCTATCATGATTGCTGCAGCTTTGATTCAATAATATCAATAGCCGACTTCACATCTAGCATTTTTTCCATCGACTGGTCATCGATGACAATTTGAAAAGCATCTTCAATATCCAAAACGATATCAACTAAATTCGCAGAATTAATTTTCAGATCATTAATAAAATCGGTCGATTCTGAAAGATTGTCAAATGCCTCTGTCTCCTTGGTGAATGGCTTTATGATTCTTTTGAGTCTTTCTATTATTTCTTCTCTTTCCATATTATTGTTTTTCAAATTTTTTAAAAATAACGCAACCATTCACGTCGCCAAATCCAAAGCTTGCTTTTGCGATGATATTCAATCTTTCATTCATCATCTTTTGCGGTATTTTCGACCTACAAATTAGTGACTCGATGTCTGAATGCAAATCTTCGCAGTTTATATTCGGAAAAACAAAATTATGATGTAACTGCAATACTGTCGCAACACATTCAATTCCACCAGCAGCGGATAGACAATGTCCCACCATCGACTTCAGCGAATTAATGTACGGAAATCCTTTTCCGCTCCGGTGCAGC
>JBIKRP010000215.1:0-4638 GCA_044349145.1 Flavobacterium sp. | reverse complement strand
TTCGTATATCCCAGAAAAAGGATTGGAAGTACTGATTGGAATCGCTCGTTTTTGGCATCAAAGAGCAACACTCTCAACGCATAAAAATCAGTATATGATTTTGGGAGTTACTGGTCCGAATGAATATGAAAACAACGTCAATAATAATTTCTACACCAATTATATTGCAAAGTGGTGTTTGGAATATACGGCAGAACAAATTCAAAAAGTGGCCGCTGAATATCCGGCTGACCATCAAAGAATTGTAGCCAAAACTCACATCAGTGACTTTGAATTGCAAGGTTGGAAAAAAGTTGCCGATCATATGTACTTCCCTTATTCGGAGGAATATGAAGTATTCTTGCAACAAGATGGCTTCCTTGACAAAGAATTAGTTCGTGTTTCTGATTTAGATATGAGTCAACGTCCTATCAATCAAAAATGGTCATGGGATCGCATCTTACGTTCTCCTTATATTAAGCAAGCTGACGTATTACAGTGCTTTTACTTCTTCGAAGATCACTTCTCGAAAGAAGAATTGCATCGAAATTTTGAGTTTTACGAATCGTTTACCGTGCATGAAAGTTCATTGTCCCCTTGCGTTCACTCGATACAAGCCGCAGCTTTAGATAAAATGGATATGGCGTATACATTCTACTTACGAACCTCTCGTCTCGATTTAGATGACTATAACAAAGAAGTTGAAGAAGGTTGTCATATTACTTCTATGGCAGGAACTTGGATGAGCATTGTTGAAGGTTTTGGCGGCATGCGAATTAAAAATGACACACTTCATTTTTCTCCTCGAATCCCGAAAGAATGGCAAGGCTACTCTTTCAAAATCAATTTTAGGAATCAAATACTAAAAGTGTCGGTGGCACAAAATAAAACTAATTTTGTTCTAGAAGGCCATACCGAAATAACCGTTAATGTTAACGGCAAAGAAGTTTTGGTTGAACCTAACAATTTGGTGACGGTATAATAATTAAACTTAACCTGAAAACTTAATTGCTTTCAGGTTTTTTATTTCATTACTATGAAAAAATGGATACTTTTTTTGGGATTGATTTCCGCTCCGTTATTTGCTCAAGTAGATAAAATGGAGCCGCCGTTTTGGTACGCTGGCATGCACAACACCGATTTGCAAATCATGTTTTATGGGAAAAACATCGCGCAGAATTCGGTTGAAGTATCTAATGGCATTACCATCAAAAACATTCAAAAAACTGAAAATCCAAACTACCTTTTTGTAACCATCAACACAGAGAATAGCCAACCGCAAGAGCTTACTTTCACTTTCAGGAATAACAACAAGAGCTATACACAAAAATACAACTTGAAAGACCGCAAGAAGAATTCTTCGTTGCGCAAAGGTTACGACGCCTCTGATGTTATTTATTTGCTCATGCCCGATCGTTTTGCCAACGGAAATCCGAAAAACGACAGTGATAATTCGGTGTCTGAAAAAGGAAATCGTTCCCTTCCTGGAGGCAGACACGGCGGCGATATTGAAGGGATTGTCAAAAATCTAGACTATCTCAAAGCGTTGGGAGCAACAGCAGTTTGGTCGACACCACTTTGTGAAGACAACGATGAAACCTATTCTTATCATGGCTATGGACAATCCGATGTTTATAAAATTGATCCTCGCTATGGTAGCAATGAAGATTACTTGCGTTTAAGCAACGAATTGCACCAACGCGGTATGAAAAACATCATGGATTATGTCACCAATCACTGGGGTTGGCGTCATTGGATGATCAAGGATTTACCTACTCATGATTGGGTGCATCAATTTCCGACGTTTACGCAATCTAATTATAGAATGACGACACAGTTCGACATCAATGCTTCTGCGACAGATGCTGAACATTGCATGGATGGATGGTTTGTAAAATCGATGCCGGATCTCAATCAATCGAATCCGCTGTTGCTCACCTATCTAATTCAAAACGCAATTTGGTGGATTGAATACGCCGATCTAGATGGATTCCGCGTGGACACCTTTTCCTACAATGATAAAGTGGGAATTTCCAAATGGTGCAAATCCATTCTTGACGAATACCCTTATTTTAATATCGTTGGCGAAGTTTGGATGCACGACCAAGCACAAATGGCCTATTGGCAAAAAGACAGTAAGATTGGCGCGATTCAAAGTTATAATTCCAATTTACCAAGTGTTATGGATTTTACCTTACACGACACTTTTGGAAACGTTTTTAATGAAGACGAATCTTCTTGGGACAAAGGCTTAATTAAAGTGTACGATAATTTCACCAACGACTTTTTATATCCGAATCCAAATAACATCATGACTTTTCTGGAGAATCATGATACCATGCGTTTCAATGAAATTTACAAAAATGACTTCAAAAAATACCAATTGGGAATGACTTTAATTGCTACAGTTCGCGGCATTCCACAGCTGTATTACGGATCCGAAATTGGTATGGCAGGTAATAAAGATAAAGGCGGGGACGCAGCCATCCGTCTAGATTTCCCCGGAGGCTGGGATGGCGATACAAACAATGCCTTTACAAACGCAGGAAGAACAGCCGAACAAAAACAATATTTCGACTTTACTTCTAAACTATTGCAATGGAGAAAAACTAATGAGGCGGTTCATTTCGGAAAAATGAAACACTATGTCCCTCAAAATAATGTGTACGTTTATTTCAGATATACAGACAACAAATCCGTGATGGTCATTTTAAACAACAGTACAAAAACACAAACAATTAAGACTAGTAGATTTCAGGAAAGCATTCAAAATTATACCGCTGGCAAAGAAGTGTTATCTGGAAAAACCATTGACCTAAAAATTGATATTACCATCGAAGCGAAATCGTCTTTGATTATAGAATTGCAATAAACAAACTTATATGTCCTTATATGCCTTGTATGGTAAATTTTTAAACTGTATAAAACTTATAGGAAAACCTAAACATAGTTTAATATTTTAAAGACTTATGAAAAAATTCCTTTTACTCTTTTTGATCACTACGATTGCCATTGCTCAAAATTCAAACAGAAAATTTGAAAACTTTAAAAAAGCAAACAACACACTTGAAGTGATGACTTCCGACGGAAAATATATTTTCAAATCGTACTCCGACAAGATCATAGAAACTAGCTTTATTCCTAAAGGAGAAACTTTTGACGCAACTTCACATGCGGTTATTCTTAATCCAAAATCAGGAATTGCAAAAGTCAAATCTGATAAAAACACCATCCAATTTGTTACGTCTGGAATCGCCGTTACCATTCAAAAATCGCCTTTCAAAATATCCTACACTTATAAATCCAAAGCGCTGATTTCGGAAAAGAATGGTTATTTCAAAAAGGACAGTACCGATGTCATCGATTTCAATTTAGATAGTTCAGAAGTGCTTTATGGCGGCGGCGCTCGAGCTCTTGGTATGAACCGCCGTGGGAATCGCTTGCAATTATACAACCGCGCGCATTATGGCTATGAAACAAAAGCGGAGTTGATGAATTTTTGTATTCCATTGGTTTTGTCTTCAAAAATTTATGCCGTACATTTTGATAATGAACCAATCGGATTTCTCGATTTAGACAGCAAAAAAGACAATACGTTAGCCTACGAAACCATCTCTGGTCGAAAAACCTATCAAGTCATTGCAGCAGATTCTTGGACGGAGCTAATTGGAAGTTATACTGATTTAACAGGGAAACAACCTTTACCAGCGCGTTGGACGCTAGGCAATTTCTCTAGTCGATTTGGATATCATTCTCAAGAAGAAGTAGAAAAAACCATCCGAAAATTTGAAGAAGATAAAATCCCAGTCGATGCGATTATCCTCGATTTATATTGGTTCGGAAAAACCATAAAAGGCACGATGGGAAATTTGGACTGGGACAAAGACAATTTCCCAAATCCAACCAAAATGATTGCCGACCTTAATGGTAAAGGCGTCAAAACGGTTTTGATTACGGAACCTTTTGTTCTGACTACATCTACCAAATGGCAAGAAGCAGTCGATAAGAAAGTGTTAGCAATCGACAAAGATGGAATGCCTTTTAAATATGATTTCTATTTCGGAAATACCGGATTAATCGACATCTTCAAACCAGAAGGCGCTACTTGGTTTTGGGATATTTACAAAAGACTAATAAATCAAGGTGTTGGAGGATTGTGGGGCGATTTGGGCGAGCCTGAAGTTTTTCCGTCAAAAGCAATTACTGCCAAGGGTAAAGCTGATGAAGTTCATAACATATATGGACATAATTGGGCAAAATTAATCTCGGAAGGCTATCAAAAAGATTTTCCAAATCAACGCCCATTTATCTTAATGCGATCGGGATACTCGGGTTCACAGCGTTTCGGAATGATGCCTTGGAGTGGTGATGTGAGCAGAAGTTGGGGTGGACTGCAATCGCAAACAGAAATTGCCTTACAAATGGGAATGCAAGGAATGGGTTATATGCACTCGGACTTGGGTGGATTCGCTGGCGATTATTTCGACAATGAACTGTACATTCGATGGTTGCAATACGGTGTTTTTCAACCAATATTTCGCCCACATGCGCAAGAAGAAGTGGCGTCAGAACCCGTTTACAAAGACATTGTGACAAAAGCAAAAGCCAAGAAACAAGTCGAATTGCGTTATCAAATGATGCCTTACAATTATACGTTGG
>JBIKRP010000214.1:0-4644 GCA_044349145.1 Flavobacterium sp. | reverse complement strand
CAATCTGTTCTTACGTAGTATACATAAGCCGTTTCTGGTGTAAGGCCTGTCCAGATAATAGGATTTGTTGCATTAACCCAAGCATCCGTTGGCAATGGAGCAGGTGAACCTGCAGGCAAGACAATTACTTGCCACGCTGTTCCGGTAGGATTGGTCCAACCTAAAGTAGCCCCAAACGGAGTTATCGCAGTCGCTGTTAAAGCAGTTGGTTTAGGACATTGCTCTTTCGTTCTGAAATTCGTTCCGCTTGTCCATGCACTTGGTCCGTTTACAGAACAAACCGAACGAATATAGACTGTATAGTTTGTGTCGGCCAACAAAGGTATGGTAGTCGGAAAAGGAACCTGGATAACCCCCGCATAAGTCGGAATCGTTGTTTCTGTTGGGGCAGGAGAACCTTGCGGCACAATATATACATCCCACGCTGTTGTTGGAACGCCAGAAGTTGTCCAATTGATAATTGCACTGTTAAATGTAATCGTTGCATTTGCCACCGACACCCCTGTTACTGGCAAGCATAACGGATCATTACAATCAACCAATCCGGTATATAGAACAGTTCCGATAGAAGTTTGACCGTTTGTGGTCAAAGCATATATGGTTTGATTAAAAGGATTTCTTATTGCAATACGCATTTCGTCAGGTGCAATACCTCCCTCGCTCCAAAATAATTCGAAAGGTAAGTTGTCACACAGCGTAACCGGCACATTTACTGGTCCTGTCCCTGTTCCTAAAGTTGCACCTAATGTGGCTAAGACCAAACCATTTTGTCTTACCTGCATTCTACCTCCTTCCCAACCATTAAAGGTGTCGGTTAGGACAAAAGTATAACTACATTGTTGCGAAACTTCACAAAGTGCAGTAGTAAATAAGTAAGGTCCAGACCATGGACTAAAAAGCCCATCGCCACAAGCTGCTCTCACCCAATATTGGTAAGCAGTCCCTGCCACTAGTGGAGCGCCCGCTAAAGTAGTGGTTATTGGATAAGCCGTGTTTTGAGTCGTAGCCGTTCCTGCTCCTATCGGAACAGCAGAACCAGCCGTTTGAACCGCTACTTCCCACGCCGTTGCGGTACTTCCTGCTCCGTTAACCCATGAGGCAGTAGCACTCGTTGGGCCTGTAACCGTTCCCGTTAGCGTAATTGGCTGTGGGCAAGTCGCTTGTTGTATCGTTAAAGTATACGGAAATGTTGGTGTAGCTGTTGTAGAAGAAATTACAATATATATAGTTTGTCCTGCAGTCACTGCAAGTGAAGGAATAACTCTAATATTTGCTGTTGCGTTTCCTACCCCAGCAATACAAGTTGTTCCAACGTTGGCGCAGTTTGCGTATACAAACACACCTGTATTAGTTGAGCCATTTGGATTCATCGAGATGAAGATATTGCCATCTACCGCTGCTGTGTATGAATAAACCACGTCATTACCCGCTAAGAATCCTGCGCCTGCACCACAAAGTGCCGCTCCGCCTGGCGAACCGTTTACAATGTTATTTCCATAAATAGACGTGTTACTAGAATCTGAATAAGGTAGTGGATTAGTCGCCACTATTGGTTCAGCACAAGTTCTACCTAATGGTAAGGTACACCAGTTAAAGGGTCCAACCCAATTACTATTAGAATCTGCACAAACCGCTCTTACGTAAAACTGATAACATGTATTTGCTAGTAATCCAGTTGCTTCGTATCGTCGTCGTGGCGTGCTGTTATTTGTAAAAACTGGTGAAATAACCACGTTTGGTGCCGGTGCATCAAGGGTAAAACCCGCTGGACCATATTGCACTTGAAATTGTGTGTTTGTACTTGTCCATTCTAATCGAGTTGTTGTAGCTCCAATTACCGGTGTTCCCAGAGGCGCTACTGGATCAATACATCTTTCAACAATTTTCACATCGTCTATTAACCAACGATCACCACTAGTCGAAGCGGCAGGTTGTGTAAAAACTTTTACAAACGCTAAATAACGCTGACCCGTGAAACCTAAATTGATTACTTTCTCCTCATAATCTAATTGATCTGCGGTTAAGGTGCTTAATTCTGATTCTGTATATTCAATCACGAGCGTGTATTGCGATAAATCTGCAGGATCTGCCGCAGAAGATACCCGAACTTGATACTTTGTTCCTGTGTCTCCCGCTAAAGTCTGTCTTGTAAAAAACCGCAATTGGCTATTCGCTAAGATATTTCTTTGAGGCGTGATGAGCCACTCTTCGGCATAAACACCAGCACCTGTGTTTTCACGATCAACAAATGCGGCGTTTGTTCCGCCATTCGCTGGAAAAGTTGCCGAAGGCGTGTTCCTTTTCCAATTTTGACCCGTGTTGGTTCGGTTATCTTTTACTAACCAGTTCCCGGAAGTGTTTGCCCATACTCCTGAAGCATCAGCGGTGGGTGGTGCAGCTTCAAAATCCTCAAACAATTGTGAATAGCTCAGAAGGGATGAAAAAGACAACAAAAAGATGAAAATAAATTTTTTCATAGAATGAAAATTTAGTTGGTTTATTATAATTTTGTGTTTTTAGAGCACCAAATTTAACAAAAATTATGAAACCATTAAGATAATTTTGTTTTTTAACGGTTCTATGAAAGATAAACCCTGATTTAGTTGAAAAAAATAGCATTTCAAGGACTCCAAATCGCTATTTTTGCAAGAGAACTTGAATATATGTTAGAAAAAGAAAAAATCCATTTTGAAAAGACAGTAATTGTTGGTATTGTTACTCAAAATCAGTCCGAAGAAAAGCTCACAGAGTATTTAGATGAATTAGAGTTTCTTACTTTTACTGCCGGCGGTGAAGTAATCAAGCGGTTTTTTCAAAAAATGGAGCGTCCCAATCCGAAAACTTTCTTGGGAACAGGGAAGATGGATGAAATCAATAATTATGTCAAGGAACACCAAATCGCTACCGTCATTTTTGATGACGAACTATCTCCATCCCAACAAAAAAATATCACAAAAATTCTAGACTGTAAAGTACTTGACCGAACCAATTTGATATTGGACATTTTTGCTCAAAGAGCGGAGACTTCTTATGCGAGAACTCAGGTTGAATTGGCGCAATGTCAATATCTATTACCCCGACTTTCAGGAATGTGGACGCATCTTGAGCGACAAAAAGGAGGAATTGGAATGCGTGGTCCAGGAGAAACTGAAATTGAAACTGACCGTCGTATTGTACGAGATCGAATCGCATTGCTGAAGGATAAAATAAAGGTAATCGATAAACAAATGTCGGTTCAAAGAAGCAATCGTGGCGCCATGGTTCGTGTTGCTTTAGTCGGATATACCAACGTTGGTAAATCTACTTTGATGAATGTGATTAGCAAAAGTGAAGTGTTTGTCGAAAACAAATTATTTGCAACACTAGACACAACGGTTCGAAAAGTGGTTATCAAGAACTTACCATTTTTACTTTCTGATACCGTTGGTTTTATACGTAAACTTCCGACTCAATTGGTAGACTCTTTCAAAAGCACCTTAGATGAAGTCCGTGAAGCCGACTTGCTGTTGCATGTTGTTGATATATCACACCCTGATTTCGAAGATCATATTGCTTCCGTAAATCAGACTTTAGTTGACATCAAAAGCAACGAAAAGCCCACAATCATGGTATTCAACAAAATAGATGCGTACCAAAATCTTACGATTGATGAGGATGATTTGATTACTGAAAAAACAAAAAGACACTTTACGCTCGAGGAATGGAAACAAACTTGGATGAGCGACGTGGGTGAAAAAAACGCGCTTTTCATTTCGGCAACAAAGAAAGAAAATTTAGAAACTTTTCGTGAACGGGTTTATGAAGCGGTTAGACAAATTCACATCACGCGGTTTCCATACAATAAGTTTCTCTATCCTGATTACAAGGACGTTATTGAAAACGAAGATGAAAATTCAGCGGACGAATGACCAACCAACAAAAAAGCCCTCTAATAAAATTGAAGGGCTTTTTGATTATATGTAAATGCTTAAAAACCGTAATTCGCGGCTAGACCAAAAATCTGTCTTGTTTGAAATCCGTTAAATGCATTGTCGTCATAAATCGTCTGCACAACCAAATTGGTAGTTAAGTAACGATTAATTCTCATGACAACCGCCAGTGTGTAATCTAAATCTATATTTTTCGGATCTTCGAGATAATTTGAGTACAAATTCAATGTGTTTTCCATTGATATATTAGCCATTATATCGAGCTTATAGTACGCCGACGCGTAAAAACCAAGTTCATAACGATAACTTCTTCCTTCTTGAACTCCAAAATATTTTTCGTTTGCTAATGTAAAATCGCGATCAACATAAGTTACTTTTGATGTTAAAGGCGCCAAGTTAATCTTTAAATTGTCGCTCTTTTTCCAAAACATACCAGGACCAAAGGTGAGGTATCCTGGTGAAAATATATTGGTATATTCTGTTCTAGTTTCTTTTCCATTGGCATCTTTATCATAAACGTAACCCTTAGCGAACTGCGTTCTAAAATTTGCAAAGAATGAGTAGTACCAATATCCAACTGCTTTTTTTCCTAGGACGGAATTGTATTCGAATCGGTCATCTGTTTTCTTCTGAAAATCAGTGTTTTTTGTTTGTAGAAGACCATATGATGCAATGACTTTGTTGTCCCAAGTCAAATCATTTTTTTTGTAATTGA
>JBIKRP010000213.1:0-4647 GCA_044349145.1 Flavobacterium sp. | reverse complement strand
AAAGCTGTCTTATTTTCAGGCGGATATGAACTTCAAAGCGGGTAATTTTCAGAAAGCCATCGAACTGGGAATTGCTGCCATGCCGAAATCTTCTGCTCAAGAAAAATCGGAATTGAATAAGATTATTGGCGAAAGTTATTTCAATCTCAAGCAATATGACAATGCAATTCCATATTTGAAAGAATACAAAGGCAAAAAAGGAAAATGGAGTAATACCGATTTTTACCAGTTGGGTTTTGCGTATTATCAAAAGAAAGACTACGAAAAGGCGATTCCACAATTTAATAAGATCATCGATGGTAAAGATGCTGTAGCGCAAAATGCTTATTATCACTTGGGTGAAAGCTACTTTAAAAGCGATTTGAAACAACAAGCTTTGAATGCTTTTAAGAACGCGTCTGAAATGACTTTTGATTTAAAAATTCAGGAAGATGCCAGTCTCAATTACGCAAAATTGAGTTATGATATCGGAAATTCCTACCAACCCGTTCCGGATGTACTTTATGCATTTTTAGAGAAATATCCCAATTCTCCGAGTAAACAGGAGGTCGAGACTTTATTAATTAATTCCTATATCACGGCGAAGAATTACAAAGGAGCATTAGAAGTTTTAGAGAAAAATAAAAACTTTGCTAATAAAGAAGCGTATCAAAAAGTCACGTTTTACCGTGGATTGGAATTGTATACCGACGGCAGTTATACCGAAGCGTTGGCTTTATTCAAAAAATCGATTGGGGAACCGAAGAATGCAAAATTCCTAGCTCGAGCCACTTTTTGGAAAGGAGAAACCGAATTTGTTTTGGATAATTTCAGTGAATCCTTGAGCAGTTATAAGCAATTTATGGCGATGGGTGAAGCCAAGTCGACGCCTGAAAACAAAAACATCAATTATAATGTCGCTTACGATTATTTCAAATTGAAAGATTATGATCAAGCGGGCAATTATTTTCAAAATTATATTGATGGGGTCAAAGATGATAAAGTTCGTTTGAATGATGCGTATCTGCGTTTGGCGGATAGCCGATTTGTAATGACGAAGTATTGGCCAGCCATGGATGCGTATAATAAAGTCATCGAATTGAAAAGCGTCGATGCAGATTATGCCGCTTTCCAAAAAGGAATCAGCTATGGCTTTGTAGGAAAGAATGATCGAAAAATAGAGGATTTAAGCAAGTTTGTAACGACCTACCCAAAATCACAATACAGAGATGATGCACTTTTTGAATTAGCCAATACGTATGTGGCGCAAAAGAAAGACGATTTAGCAATAAAGACTTATGATCAATTGCTAAATGAATTTAAAAATGGTTCTTATTCATCGAAAGCAATCTTGCGTCAGGGCTTGGTGTATTACAATGCTCAAAATGATGCACAAGCGTTGCTGAAGTTAAAAAAGATTGCTGCTGAATATCCAAAAAGTCCCGAGGCAATCGAAGCGGTTGCCACTGCACGTTTGATTTATATGGATAACGGAAAGGTTGATGAATACGCGACTTGGGTTAAAACACTAGATTTCGTTTCGGTTTCTGATGCAGAATTGGACAATGATACTTATGAAGCAGCGGAGAAACAATACCAACAAGGAAACACCAAACAGGCGATTGCTAATTTGAGCGGATATGTTTCGAAATTTCCGAATGGAATTCATGCTTTAAAAGCCAATTTTTATCTAGCGCAATCGTATTTTGCTGATGGAAATGTCAACAGTTCGATTCCCAATTATGAGTATGTCATTGCTAAATCAAGAAACGAGTTTACCGAACAAGCGCTTGCTCGTTTGGCGGAAATTTATTTGAAAAAAGAAGATGCTGGCAAAACAATCACCGTCTTAAAAAGATTGGAAACGGAAGCGGATTTTCCTCAAAATATCACGTTTGCCCAATCAAATTTGATGAAAACGTATTATGAAGAAAGGGATTATGCCAATGCAGTTGTTTATGCCGAAAAAGTCTTGACCAATCCAAAGATGGATGATAAAGTCAAGTCAGATGCGCAAATTATTATTGCACGGTCAGCAATTCAGACCAATGATGAAGTCAAAGCCCGCGCAGCGTATGCAAAATTATTGACCATCGCAAAAGGAGAATTAGCGGCAGAAGCGTTGTATTATGATGCGTATTTTAAAAATAAAGATGGCAAATACGAAGCTTCAAACACAGTGATTCAAAAATTATCGAAAGATTATTCTGGTTATAAATATTTCGGAGCCAGAGGATTGATAGTAATGGCAAAAAACTTTTACGCCTTAAAGGACAGTTTTCAGGCGACCTTTATCTTAGAAAGCGTCATCAAGAACTTTGGCGGTTTTCCGGATGTTGTTGAAGAAGCGCAAATAGAATTAGACGGAATCAAAACGAAAGAAGCCCAAACCAATTCATCGATACAAAATTAATAATGCTGCTGAGTGCCTGAGCCGCTGAGTGCCTGAGAAAAAACTCAGAAACTCAGAAACCCAGAAACTCAAAAACTCAAAAGGAAATAGTATGAAAATCAAAATAAAATATTTACTGCTAATAACACTGTTTACCGCGTTTCAACTTTCCGCACAAAAGAAAGACGAAAACATCGGAACCGAAGTGGTGAATGTGGTGAAAGCCTATACGCCCACGATTTCAGATGCTTTTAAAGTAAAAGAAACGCCTAGTTTAGAAGACGAAGACAACACTAAAAAAGAGCCGATTCAATATTCGATTTTTTCCTTTCCTGTGGCTTCAACTTTTTCGCCTTCAAAAGGAAAAGCGGCCAATGTAGATAAGACCGAACAAGAGCGTTTGTTTAAGAATTATGCGACGCTTGGAGTAGGAAGTTATGCCAATATTTTAGGCGAATTGTACGTCACAGAAAATATTGGAGATACTGATTTTATTGCGGGAAATATCAAACATTTGTCTTCTTTTTCAGATATCAAGGAATCTGAACTTCCTAGTCGATTTTTGAATTCAACAATTGGTTTAACCTACGGCAGTAAGATGGAAAAGTACGCTTGGACCAGTGATTTAGGCTATCAAATTCAAAAATATTTTTGGTACGGATTGCCAGATAATTTTGGGGCAACACTTACGCCAGAGAATCGTTCTTCGGTGATTGATCGCATCGACGAAGGACAAACGTATAACAACTTTAATCTGGGCGGAAGAATTAGTTTTAAAGAGACGATTTTCAATGAATTGAATGTAAAGTACAATCGTTTTTGGGATGCATATGGTTCGGCGGAGAATCGCTTTGTTGTGCGTCCAACGTTGGGTTTTGAAATGTTTCGAAAAGACATCAAAACTATCGTAACAGTGGATCATTTGAGTGGATCATTTAATGACACGTTCAATTTTAAATACGGTTACACCAATATTGGTGTTCATCCTAGTTTTGGCATGAGAAAAGACGATTGGTCATTTGATATTGGAGGTGAGGTAGTATTCGGCATGGATAATGAAAATAGCGAGAACAAAGTTTTCTTTTATCCAAAAGTCAATGCATCCTTGAGAGTAGTGGGCGATTTTATGATTTTCTTCTTAGGAATTGATGGTGAATTGCAACAAAACTCTTACCGTGTATTCACGAATGAAAATCCATTTTTGTCACCAACACTTGATATCCGTCCGACTGACCGGCAGTTTGATGTCTTTGCAGGATTAAAAGGGAAATTAGCCAATAGTGTGAGCTATACGGTTCGTGGTTCCGTAATTAATGAAAAGAATAGAGCACTTATTGTTGCTAATAATTATGATGATTCTGTCTTGGTGCAAAAAATGTATCAGTACGGAAATTCGTTTGGTTTGACGTACGACACACTTCGAACGTTTCGATTGTTTGGTGAATTGAAAGCTGATTTTTCTGAGAATGTTGCGGTTGGAATTAACGGTACGTTCAATACCTATTCACAAGAAAATGAGGAAGAAGCCTGGAATTTACCGCAATTTCAACTCGGAGCGAATATCGACGCGAACATCACGGCTAAATGGTATGCGGGTGCGAACTTATTCTTTGTAGGCGATCGTAAAGATTTTCAAAGAAATAATAATGGACCATCAACAGATAATATTAAAACCGTGAAAAGTTATTTCGATGCTAATGCCCATGTGGGTTACAAATACAACCAACGTTTTACTGCCTTTCTTCGTTTAAATAATATAGGCAATCAAGCTTATGAAAAATGGTTGAATTTTCCAGTGCAGTCGTTTCAAGTATTGCTTGGAGCCAATTATAAATTTGATTTTTAATTACAGCAATTTCCACCCTTTTTACTATTCAGAAGTAAATCATAAATTAAACTTATTATCTTGCAGTACTATTAGGTTTCAATGGTGAAGATGATGATTGTTATCGCAAGTCATTTTTGATGATTTAGGTATTGAAACATAGAAAGAACAATTGCAACTAAATTAGGGTATAAATAAATTAATACAATAGGGAAGAGATATGCTTTTTAATTCACTAAGCTTTGCCATATTTCTGCCGATTGTATTTTTTCTATATTGGTTTGTTGCGAAGCGAGAAGTGCGATTTCAAAACATCATTTTATTAGTTTCGAGTTACTTTTTTTACGCATGTTGGGATTGGAGGTTTTTATTTTTACTTATCGCATCAACCTCATTAGATTATTACACGGGTATCAAAATAGCTGATGCGTCCACAAAAGAGAACAAAAAG
>JBIKRP010000212.1:0-4651 GCA_044349145.1 Flavobacterium sp. | reverse complement strand
TTATTGGTTGATAAATTTCCTGACGGATATGATGATTCTAACATTATCCGATTCAGAAATGCCCACAACGAATTAATCGAAGCAGTCGAAGTACGTACTGAAGATACCATTTACTTGGTAAAAGTAAGCACCAAACTTGCTAGTAGATTGGAAAAATTTGATGAAGAAGATATCGATGATATTGTAGAACCAATCGATGTAATTAAAGACATCGATGAAGATGCAATAACCGCAGAGGAAGATGACGAGGAAGTAGATGTAACAAAGGATCCAGGCGGTTCAGATGATGAAGATGCAGAAGATGACGACGACGACGACGATGATGACGACATTGCCGACGATGAAGATCATGACGACGAAGAATGAAAGATAAACTAAAAGGAACTCAAATGAGTTCCTTTTTTTTATAGATATCTTTCTTCAAAAATCCGTTGATGATGATTCTGATGCCCGATAATCACAAATCCCAATGCACGGACCGTCATAGGATTATTGGAAGCAATTCCGGTTCGCAGTAATTCTTCTTGTGAAAAAGTCTTAAACAATGATAACGTCGCTTGGCGAACAACGGCCAATTCCGTCAATAATTCCTGAATACTTCTTCGATTTGCGTTGGCTTCGATAACGTACTCATTCTCATCAAAACTAGCCAATGGGGTTTGGTCATTCCTAGAAAAACGCAAAGCGCGATAAGCAAAAATGCGTTCGGCATCAATCAAATGCTGCAGAATATCCTTGATGGTCCATTTGCCTTCAGCATACCGATAATCAAATTTGTCCATCGGAATATTTTGAACAAACTTGATGAGTCGATGAACTGAAATTTCGAGTTCTTCTATCAAAGTATATTCATCAGAAACAGAGTGAACATACGCCGCATAATAACTCGAATATTCATTTGATTGTAATTGATTTGATTTCATGTTTTGTGTTTAAGCGGAGTTTCTACTCGCATTCGTATTTCCAAATAACGACCTTGTCACCAATTTCTGATACACTTGAATCAGTTTTTCATCGGGTTTGGATTCTTGATTTAATTGATGAATGCGCGACAACGCATATTGCTGCACAGTCAATAATGGCTTCACAATATTTTCACGCACTACAATCGACGCTTTGCCATCGGGATAATTCTCCATCAATTCTTTGTGTCCCGCAATTTGAAGTAACAAACGCTTGGTTTCCAAAAACTCATTGTAAATAATGAGCCAAAATTCGCCAAACTCTGGATCGTCCTTCATATAAGCGGTTAAGGGGAAAAAGGACTTTGCCAACGACATCATACTGTTTTCCAACAATGTCTTGAAGAATAGCGAAGTATCAAACAAATTTTGAACTTTATCCCATTGATTGGAATCTTCAAAATGTTTCAAAGCCGTTCCAACGCCAAAAAATCCAGGAACATTTTGCTTTAATTGACTCCAAGATCCTACAAATGGAATCGCTCGCAATTCGGAGAAGTTTAATGTTTCTGAGTTTTTCCGCTTCGCAGGACGACTACCAATATTTGTTTTGGCATAATAATTCAATGTGCTCATTTGTTCTAGATACGGAATGAACTTCGGATGTTTTTTGAAATTGGAATACTTTTCAAACCCAATGGCTGCCAATTCATCGAGAATCAACTTTTCTTCTTTACTTAAAGAAGCTTGCGTTTCAGCAAATACTTGATTGGTCGCACCCGCACTCAATAAGTTTTCTAGGTTAAAACGGCAAGAATCTAACGTTCCAAAATTGGAGCTGATGGTTTGTCCTTGCACCGTTACTTGAATTTCTTGATTTTCGATAGAAGATCCTAATGAGGCGTAAAACTTATGCGTCTTTCCTCCTCCTCTAGCCGGCGGTCCGCCACGACCGTCAAAGAATATCACTTTGATTCCATACTTTCTAGAGATGGCAGTAATTTGTTCTTTCGCTTTATAAATACTCCAATTCGCCATCAAGTAGCCGCCGTCCTTCGTTCCGTCAGAGAAACCAAGCATAACTGTTTGTTCCTTATTTCGACGTTTTAGATGGTCGACATATTCTTTGCAGTTGTACAATTGTTCCATTATTGAAGCAGCATTCTGCAAATCATCGATGACTTCAAAAAGCGGCACTACGTCAACGGTCGGTTGATCCCAATCGCATTGACGGATTAAGGCAAAAGCTTGCAGCACTTGCGCAGCACTGTCGCAATTGCTGATAATATAACGGTTACATGCTTTTTCACCATTTTTCGATTGAATCGTTTTCATCGCATAAATGGAAGAAAGTGTGGCACGCGTCATCTCATCAGTAAAGTCATCTGGATTCAATTTTCCTTTTATTGACGCAATAGAATCCAAAATTTCTGATTCGGAAACACCCACCGGAGTCGCAACTATTTCTGCAAAAACTTGCTCATGTATTTTGCTGTTTTGACGAATATCTAAAGTTGAAAAATGGAAACCAAAAAGTTTCACTTTATTAATCAGTGTGTTCAATTCATCTAAATACAAAGACTGATGTTCTTCAATAATGAGCGTCTTTATTTTTTGAAGGCTACTTTCCAACTCTTCTAACGAAAGATAAATATCGCCGACAGAATAGAAAACAGAACGATAGATTTTCGACTCTAAATCGGCTAACAAAACATCCACTTTAGAAAATGTAAGTTTTCGTTTTAGTTTTCGAATGTCTTTATAATAACACTTAAGAATAGAAGTTCGCAAACGATCCGAAACACTTAGCGTAATCTCAGTAGTGACAAATGGGTTCCCATCGCGGTCGCCACCGGGCCAAAAACCCAAATCGAAAATCGGATTTTGAATGCTGTCGTTGTTGAAAATATTCTTCTGAACATAACTTAAGATTTCACCGCTCGTTTCATAAAACACATTTTCAAGATACCAAATCAAGCTGACCGCTTCATCGTATGGACTTGGCTTCTGTTGTTTTATAAAAGGTGTTTTTCCGAGCTGAGAAAGTAATTTCTTGATATTGACTAGATCATCAATTCTGATGGCTTCTGTCAAATCGGTGATAATTCCCAAAACGGCACCGGGATAAAACTGAGTTGGATGTGCAGTCAAAACCGGTCGCACTTTGAATGACTCTAAAAACGAACGCAAGTCCTCTAATTTGTCTTTGTCCTCGGCATTTTCCTTTATGTCACGCAACGAACCTTTTCCTTCTAAATTATTTACAATCGCAAAAGCCGCATCCTCAATGGCATCAAAAAGGACAATTTGTCTTTCGATATACTGTATGAATCGAAATAACAAATCTACTCGATCCCATTCTGAAGTATTATCTAGGTATTTGGTACTAAAGAAATCGACAATCTGAATCGGAGTTTCTTGTTTTTTGAAACCCTTCTCGCAGACTTCAGAAAACAAAGGGAGCAGCACTCCAGTATTATCGATAGAAGCAAATGGCAATGTAAGAAATACGCTATTATACACTTGGTATTTCGACAGTACATTTTGATTAAAACGTTCAATTTTGGGAAGCGTATACATGCTTATTTGATTTTAAAAATAAAAAACCCCAAGCATCAACTTGAGGTTTCATTATAAAATGTGTTCAAGTTGCTTACATATTCTTAAAAATGGTATGCATCAAACGTTTTTTATCGTTGATACTTTCCTCAAGAGAAATCATAGTTTCCGTTCTGTAAACGCCTTCGATATCATCTATCATGAAAATAACTTCTTTGGCATGTTTGGTATCTTTTGCTCTTATTTTACAAAAGATATTGAATTTACCTGTCGTTACGGAAGCTACAGTAATGAATGGTATTTCGTTGATTCTCTCCAAAACAAATTTTGTTTGAGAAGTGTTATTTAAGAATACACCGATATAGGCAATAAAAGAATACCCCAATTTGTCATAATCTAAGACTAAAGAAGAACCCATAATAATTCCTGCATCTTCCATTTTCTTCACTCTTACGTGAACGGTTCCGGCCGAGATCAATAATTTTTTTGCAATATCAGTGAACGGAATTCTAGTATTGTCAATCAACATGTCTAAAATCTGATGATCCACTTCATCTAATCGAAACTTACTCATAACTATAAAATTGTTTGTTTTTGTTTATCGCTACAATTTAGAAAAACATATTGAATTATTTACTACAAAAAACTAAAAAAATTAATTTAACGGCAAACCATTAACAATTTTGATGTTTTTATCTAAACAAAAATCAGCTTTTTCATTTAATTTCGGAAAATTATCTTCTTCGTTTGAGTAAAGTGCATTTTTTGCATCATATTCAAAATGTCCAAAATAAGAATCCAATACACCTATTTCAGCGAAATAAGCTTCAAATAAAACCTGATTTTCCATCAGTTTTTCTATAAATTGAATTGCAAAATTCGTACTTTTTATAATGCCGTCATAATTTATTTTGATATTTTTATAAACAATATCATAAAAAACGACTTTGTTTTGAGGAATTCTCAAGTAATCTTCGATTTTGTTATTAACTATATCGTTTTCGTAAATATGTCGTAATCCTGAAAATAGTGCTAAAAGAATATATTTCCTCGTTTCTTCACGTTGGTAATCGTTGGCAAAATGTCCTGCTTCGAAAAGTATTGTTGGCACACCTAAGGTTTGAAAAGTGTCACCCACGCAGTTTAAATTGAATCCGTCATCAAATCTGCCTATTTGGCCTGGAATATAT
>JBIKRP010000211.1:0-4673 GCA_044349145.1 Flavobacterium sp. | reverse complement strand
ACTATTTCTTTGATATTCATTGTCTGCCTCCGCATAAGGCATATTATATTGCAACCACCAAGCATTCAAAATGGGCGCTTGATTGTTTTGATTTGGATTGCCACTAGACAAAGTAAGTTTCACTTTCTTCCAATCGATTCCAGTGTTTTGAACCACTTGCGCTTTATACATCATATTGATAGGCGCCGTAATATTGTCTGCTCTTAAATCATAAAATGGCGACCACGAAGCACTATTGCTGATATAATTGATGTCAAAATCTACAATGCCCGCAACATCATTCATCACTTGGATGACCAATTTTCCTTGTGAGGTTTTTTCCTCTTTTTTGGTATTGATTTCTAATTTGCTTTTCAGTCGTAAAAGCGCTTCATTCAATTTGATTCTGCGATCTTCCAAACCATCAATCGCATTGCGACTTTCGCTTCTTTTGGCTTTATAAAACGCCATCATTTTCATTAATTCAGCGACATTCAAACCTGAATTTAAACCAGAAACTTGCTGATTTTTATCTAACAATTCGATAGTTTTTAACTCCGTTTCTTTGGCATTATTAATTTTTTGAATTTCTTTTTCTACCATCCGAATACTGTCTCGAACAGTTTTTATCAATGGCGATTTCTCGTCAATTTCATATTCAGAAATGTAGTTGTTGGTAAACTGAACAGAAAGAACCGTAACATTTGATGGCGCTCCAATTTGCAAGGTGTTTTCGTTCAAATAATCAGCGACATTTTTTACCACAATTTCACTGGTGCCTTTCGGAAGCGTTGCGGTGGTAGTTTGCGCCAATTCAACTGAATTAAAATAGACCGTCGCTGCTTTAACTTTTGCCGTTGTGAAAATCGGCTTTTGTGCAAGCAAAAAACCAGTAAAAAACAGAAAACCAATTAGGATCAGATGTTTCATAATATCGATTTTGAATGTTAAAAAAATAATGATGATAATTACCAATTTATGTCGCAATAGCAACAAAGAAAAGAACTAATTTTTTTCGAATGGAGTATCTTAGAATTCAAACTCTTCAATGCTGGTGGAGTCTATTGCCGCTGGATTTTCTTCAACAATTTTGATAAACGACCGCGCATTTCCGGAAATATGTATCGGAAGTTGATTGATCGTGTCTTCAGTATTAATCAAACCCCTACGCATCATGATGTTTTTAAGTTGCCTGTCACGCGAATTAGCAAAAGGCTTTAGATTTCCTTCGGTATTAAATTGATACATAAATTTCTTTGGACTCGGAATGATATTCGCCAAATACAGACATTCGTTTAAGGTGAGTTCCGATGGCGTTTTTTGGAAATAAAACTCAGCTGCTTCGCCAATTCCGTATACATTTGGTCCCCATTCTATGATGTTAAAGTAAACTTCGAGCATTCGTTCTTTGCTCACAATTCGGTTGTTTTCGAGAATATAAACTAATAGTATTTCTTCCAGTTTTCTTGACAAGGTCTTTTCACGAGTCAGAAATGCATTTTTGATGAGTTGCATACTAATAGTACTGCCACCGCGAGAGAATTTCCGTGTCTTAATATTTTTTACAATCGATTGTTTGAAAGCTTCCTTAATAAATCCACGGTGGGAAAAGAAAGAAGGATCTTCAGTGGTCAATACACATTTTTGCAGATACGGAGAAATCTGATTTAACGGTGTATATTTCGGATTGCTGGCACCCACCAAAATTCCCCGTTGAGGCGTGTTGTTGATGATGGCGCGATAGGTAAATTCGCCGTTTAGTTTGCTGAGGTTCGCCTCGCCATATTTCGTAATGGTAAGATTCTCTTTTTTGAGGTTGCTATCAAAAATGACAGAGTTTGGTTTGTTTTTATTGAATACAAGATTCAGATGATAGTCAAAACTTCCCGTTGCTTCCATTCCGACAAAGTGCGTAAACAATCCCGCTGGCAGTGAGTTAATATAATTCTGCGCGTTCATTTTTGGAATATCGACCTTGAGTGTATAAATCTTGTCTGTTTCGTTGTTGTACGAAACATAAGGATGACATTTAATTTGATTGAGTTGTATGGTCGAACTACTATCTATCGCTACAAAATTCTCCCCAAAAAGAAAGTTGTAATCAAACCGCGCTTTCTGAATGACCACATCTTTACTTGCGATTTTCGGATGGTTGATGGTAAAATTTGAAACGGAAGTAAATCCATCAATGTGTAATTCGTCGCCATCCATATCGATATTAGAAACATTGAGCCGGATGGAATCGAAGCTCGATTTGATGCCATAACGTTCGTCAAAATAGGGCACTTTTATTTTACCAGTGTCAATATTGAAGAAGCGAATGTCCGTTTGCTTATTTCGCGGATCGGCAAATCCTTTAATTTTCCATCGTTGTGTGAAAGTATTGGTTTGAACCACGATGGAAGATTCCATTTGCTTGTTTTCTAAAACCAATGTGTTTAGTCGCATGGTCGCTTTCTTACCCATGTCGTTCATTCTCAGTGTAAGATTCTGCAGATGCATATCAGTTGGAACCAAATTTAATCCTCGGTTCAATAGTCGATAGGCCAATTTGGCGTAATTGGTTTTTTCGCCAGTATCAACCGTGTCTTTTTTCCGAAGAAAGGCATCGAAATTTCGGCCGTAATCCGCTTTCACCAATTGAACAAATCCGTTGTCAATTTTTAGACTTTCTAAGCGAATGGTTCCCATCAACAAAGGCCAAAAACTCACACTAGTTTTAATGTTTTGGATTCGGAATAAGGTGTCTTTCTGGTGTGGAACAAGGATGATGTCTTCGATTTCGACCGCTGTCAGTCCTTTAAATTCTGCTTTTTTAATAGAAAAAGAACTATCGTATTCGCGATCTAATTTATTGGTAATAACCGAAATTGCTTTTTGGAGTAAGGCATCACGAAAAATAATCATCACGATAAAAACCAAGACAAAAATAGCACTTAGAATTTTTGCGCTTAACACTATTTTTTGTTTTCTAGTTCTCATTTTTGGGCGTCTGATGTATGCTTAACCGAATAATTCACTGGCAATGTCTTCAATTTTTGAAACCAGTCGGATTTGAATTAACGTATTTTTTAAGGAAATCTTATTGTACTTGGAAACAAAAATGGTGGAGAAGCCTAATTTTTCAGCTTCTTGAATCCGTTGATCAACTCTATTAACAGGGCGAATTTCTCCAGAAAGGCCCACTTCTCCAGCGAAACAATATCCTTCACCAATCGGAATATCTTCATTGGATGACAATATGGCTGCAACCACAGCCAAATCGATGGCTGGATCATCAATCGAAATTCCACCCGTAATATTCAAAAAAACATCTTTGGTTCCTAAACGGAAGCCGGCTCGTTTTTCTAAAACAGCAAGAATCATATTGAGCCTTTTGGCATTATAGCCTGTCGTACTTCGCTGCGGTGTTCCGTATACCGCGGTGCTTACCAAGGCTTGTATTTCGATCATGAGTGGACGCATTCCTTCTAAAGTCGCCGCGATGGCTGTACCAGAAAGCGTGATGTCTTTATGAGAAATTAATATTTCCGAAGGATTGGAAACTTCCCGCAGACCACTTCCCAACATTTCATAGATTCCCAGTTCAGAAGTGGACCCAAAGCGATTTTTAAGCGCGCGAAGAATACGGTACACATGATTTCGATCACCTTCGAATTGTAGTACTGTATCGACCATATGCTCTAGAATTTTTGGTCCCGCAATGGTGCCATCTTTGGTGATGTGCCCAATTAGGATTACTGGAATATTGGTTTCTTTTGCAAATTTGATTAGTTCTGCAGTGGTTTCTCTGATTTGAGAAATACTTCCAGGAGATGCTTCAATATATTCGGTATGCAACGTTTGAATGGAATCGATGATGACAATTTCGGGTTCGATTTCCTCTATTTGACGAAAAATGTTTTGTGTTTTAGTTTCAGTTAGAATATAGCAATTATCACCGTTTGGCGTGATTCGCTCCGCACGCATTTTAATTTGCTTTTGACTTTCCTCTCCAGAAACATAAAGAGTTTTATAAGGTAGTTTTAGAGATATTTGGAGCAATAATGTACTTTTTCCTATGCCGGGTTCACCGCCAAGAAGGATTAGGGAACCGGGCACAATGCCGCCGCCTAGCACACGATTCAATTCGCCGTCAAGGGTGTTCATGCGAACTTCTTGAGTGGAATCAATTTCTTTAATTTTGAGTGGTTTGGAAACTTTTTTTACAGCTGCAGCGGTCGATTTCCAATCAGGTTTTTCTTCTTTTTGGATTATTTCCTCTGCAATGGTATTCCATTCTTTACAAGCGTTGCATTGCCCTTGCCATTTGGAATATTGAGCGCCACAATTTTGACAAAAAAAAGAAGTTTTCACTTTAGCCATGTTGATTACTGATTCTTTAATTCATCAGCTTTATCTAGCATCATGTCTTTGGTTAAGTCTCCAATTTCTTCTTTCTGAAAGGCGCTTTGATATGTTTTTGCCGCTTTCTTAAGATCTCCTGTTTTTTCGTAAAACATGGCTTTATGATAATCGCTTAGCATCGATTTTGGATATTGTTTTTTTGAAAGATCTGACAATTTATCGAATTCGTCAAACGCATTGTTTTTTAGTATTGCAGCTTCAATAGCTTTGAAATCATTGATTCTGATTGGCATTTTTATGTTCAATGACTTTTCTAAAACCTCGTATTTATTTATGAGATAATCGAC
>JBIKRP010000209.1:0-4683 GCA_044349145.1 Flavobacterium sp. | reverse complement strand
TGAGTGCCCTCACCACAATCAATCAAAAACATTCGGTTCTTGATCTCTAAAACTTGCGAAGTCGGATTGGTAATGGTTCGTGGTGTAGCGGCATAACAGCCGAGTATGGTTAATTTCATTTTTAAGTTAAAATCGATGATAAAAACTGTAGTTCTGGCTATTGATGCACCCTAGCCCTGATGGCAGTGAAAATCCTTTTGCGCTGGAGTTCGGCGCAAAAGATTGCAACGCACAGCAGGTTCCCGGCTTCTGAAAAAAATCATCAATAAATTAAAATCCTAAATCACGTTCTATTTCCTCCATATCGATGATGTCATGCGCTTCCAGGAGCGTCGGAACGATTGTTATATGTTGTGATACATTGGTAAAATGCACGCCATCAGCGACAATTACAATCGACTTCTTCGCTTTTGAATGTGTCTTTATTAAAGGAAGAAAATTATTGATTTGTTTGATCGTCAAATCTTTATGATGGGAAATATCTAGAATAATATTATACTTCTCAAAAGACTTGTATTCGTGGGTGACTTTCATCAGAAATGAAACTAAATCGCCTTGTGTATCTTTGATGGTTACGGTATGTCCTTTTTGCTCAACTTTCATGTCGTAAAATGTTATTGTACGCTAATTTACAACTTTTAAATTGTACTATTATAACAGAATGGAAATTTATTGTTGAATTTTAGAAGCCAGTAAGTAGATGACCGCCATCCTGATTGCAACGCCATTTTCGACTTGATTCAGTATGACCGATTGATTGGAATCGGCAACCTCACTGGTGATTTCTACTCCACGATTGATGGGTCCGGGATGCATGATGACAATCTCTTTGCTCAAGGATTCCAAAAGTGATTTGTTAACTCCATATTGTTGCGCATATTCTCTTGTCGATGGAAAGTAATTAACTTCCATTCGCTCATTTTGCACACGAAGCATATTGGCTACATCGCACCATTCTAATGCTTTTCGAAGATCCGATTCGACCGTCACGCCTAGTGATTCGATATATCTTGGTATGAGCGTCTTCGGGCCGCAAACTTTCACTTCAGCGCCTTGCATTTGCAACGCATAAATGTTCGAAAGCGCCACTCTCGAGTGCAATATATCTCCAACAATAACGACCTTTTTCCCTGCAACATCACCTAATTTTTTACGAATGGAATAACTGTCGAGTAATCCTTGAGTTGGATGTTCATGCGCACCATCTCCCGCATTAATAATACTTGCCTTTACATTTTGTGATAGAAAGTACGCTGCTCCAGGATTGGCATGACGCATGACGACCATATCCACTTTCATGGCTAATATGTTATTAACCGTATCAATCAAGGTTTCTCCTTTTTTTACCGATGATTGTGCAGCAGAAAAACTTATGACATCGGCTGATAGTCGCTTCTGGGCTAATTCAAAAGAAAGCTTTGTTCTCGTACTATTTTCAAAAAAGATATTAGCGATGGTGATGTCTCGAAGCGACGGTACTTTTTTTATTGGACGATTGATTACTTCTTTAAAATGATCCGCCGTTTCAAAAATAAGTTGAATATCCTCAGGTTTAAGGTACTTTATTCCTAGTAAATGATTGACACTTAACTCGCCCATCTTCTTAATTTGTTGGTTGTTGGTTGCTCGTTGTTGGCACTAAATAAACGGCGTCTTCTCCGTCTTGTTCTTTCCAGCATACTTTGACTTTCTCGTTGTTGATTGCATCTACTTGTCGACCGCGGTAATCGGGTTGAATGGGTAAATGTCGACTAAATCGACGATCTATTAACACCAGTAATTCAATTTCTGAAGGTCTTCCGAAAGATTGAATGGCAGTTAATGCAGAACGAATACTTCTTCCAGTATACAAGACATCGTCGATAAAAATGACCTTTTTGTCTTCTACAATACAATCAATTTGTGTCCGATTGGCTTCAATCGGTTTATCTGTTCTTCTAAAGTCGTCTCTGAAAAAGGTAATGTCTAAAAAACCCAAAGAAATATCTGCAATCTGGTATTCTTTTTCGAGTAGCTTTTTCAGTCGTTCCGCCAAATAAATACCTCGTGGTTGAATTCCAATTAGAATAGTATTTGAAAAATCAAGGTGTTTCTCGATCAATTGACAAGCCAAACGATGCAATATGATATCGACTTCTTTTGAGGTGAGTAATATTTTTTGACTCATACTTTACAGCGTTTGGTTTGTAAAAATACGTTTTTATTTAATTCACTTTTCCCGTTTTACAAAAAAAACCGCTTCAAAATTGAAACGGTTATTTACTTTTATGAATACATCTTTACGCGCAATTCTTGTACTTTCTCGTCGTCCAAATAATCATCGAAAGTCATATATCGGTCAATGGCTCCTTTCGGTGTCAACTCCACTACCCTATTTCCGACTGTTTGCGCAAACTCATGATCATGTGTTGTGAAAATAACAGAACCTTTAAAATTCTTCAATGAATTATTGAAAGCGGTAATCGATTCCAAATCCAAGTGATTCGTTGGTTCGTCCAACATCAAAACATTCGCGCGTTCCATCATCATTCTTGACAACATACAACGCACTTTTTCTCCTCCGGACAAGACACGACTTGTTTTCAACGCTTCTTCCCCAGAAAAAATCATCTTTCCTAAAAATCCACGAATATTCACTTCTTCACGTTCTTCTTCTGTTTTTGCCCATTGACGCAACCAATCAACTAAAGTGTAGTCGTTTTCAAAAAACGAATGGTTATCTAAAGGCAAATACGCTTGATTGGTTGTAATTCCCCAATCGAATGTACCAGCATCTGCTTTTTGATTTCCGTTTAAGATTTCATAAAATGCTGTGGTGGCTCTCGAATCTTTAGAAAACAAAACAATCTTGTCGCCTTTCGCCATATTCAAGTCAACGCCAGAGAACAAAGTTTCTCCTTCAACCGAAGCGCTTAGGTTTTCCACATTCAAAATCTGATCGCCGGCTTCTCTTTCTTGATCAAAAATGATCGCAGGATAACGACGACTTGACGGTTTGATTTCGGAAATATTCAACTTACTGATCATTTTCTTTCTTGAAGTCGCTTGTTTCGATTTGGCTACATTCGCACTAAAACGTCTGATAAACTCCTCCAATTCCTGCTTCTTTTCTTCTGCCTTTTTGTTTTGTTGTGCTCTTTGTTTTGCTGCTAATTGTGAAGACTCATACCAAAACGTATAATTCCCAGAATAATGGTTGATTTTACCAAAATCGATATCGGAAATATGCGTACAAACCGCATCTAAAAAGTGACGGTCGTGCGATACAACTATTACTGTATTTTCATAATTGGCGAGGAAATTCTCGAGCCAAGCGATGGTTTCAAAATCTAGATCGTTGGTCGGCTCATCCATAATCAATACATCGGGATTTCCGAATAAGGCTTGTGCTAATAATACACGAACTTTCAGCTTTCCATCTAAATCTCCCATTAAGGTATAGTGATTGTCTTCGGTAATTCCTAAGTTAGACAACATCGAAGCAGCGTCAGAATCCGCATTCCATCCATTCATTTCCTCAAACTGCACTTGCAACTCTCCAATTCTATCTGCGTTCGCATCGTTATAATCGAGGTACAATTCATCCATTTCCTTTTTGACAGCGTATAAAATCTTGTTTCCCATCAATACCGTTTCCAAAACCGTATGCTCATCAAACATATTGTGGTTCTGATTCAACACCGACATCCTTTTCCCTGGCTCTAAATGTATATGTCCTGAAGTGGGATCAATATCTCCCGCGATAATCTTTAAAAACGTAGATTTTCCGGCTCCATTGGCTCCAATTACACCATAAATATTGCCGTGAGTAAAAGTAGTATTGACCTCATCAAACAAAATTCTCTTGCCAAATTGTACGGATAAATTATTAACTGTTAACATGAATTCGTATTTTATATTTTTTTGCAAAAGTATAAAAATAGGTGTGATAATATCGCCTCAAAACCAATAAATATGGGCGCTTTTTATTTAACGCTGTGTTAACAGAATAACTCGCTGCATCTAAATATTTTTGTACACTAGCTTAGTATACATGCGCAGCACCAAACTACATACATTTCTACTCCTTACTTCTTCGCTCCTTGCATTGATTTACTCTTGTAATAAATCGTACAAAGGCGATAATTTTACAGCGTATTTTGGTGGAGAAGTTACGAATCCCAACAACCCATACATTCTTTTTTGCCGGAATTCAGAAGTTATAGACAGTGCCAAAATTGATGAGAACAATCGTTTTTTTATCAAATTTGACTCGTTAACGCCTGGATTATACACCTTCAAAAACGAACCAGAATACCAATACGTTTACTTCGATAAAAACGATAGTATCATGGTTCGGATTAATGCCGAAGATTTCGATAATTCTATTATTTTCTGTGGTAGAGGCGACCAAAAAAATAACTTCTTGATGGAAATGTATATGAAAAACGAGGACGACCGAAGTAAGTTATTCGACGTTTTCGATTATTCAATTGCCAATTTTAGTAAGAATATCGATTCTTCCTATGTTTCCAAAAAGAAATTCTACACTACAAAAAAAGAGGCCATCAAATGGAACGATGATTTTGATAAATACGCCAAAGCAACGATAGATTTTCATCATTACTCTAAGAAAGAAATGTACCCAACCGCCCATATGATGCGGACAGGTGAAGATATTTATGAAAAATTGCCGACAGATTT
>JBIKRP010000210.1:0-4683 GCA_044349145.1 Flavobacterium sp. | reverse complement strand
TAACCAACAACGCCATGAGGCTCTGCAATATATCCGGAATTATTATAGATTTCTAGTAAAGTCGCACTTGTGATTTCATCAGTATACGAATAGGAACTAAAATCTTTATTAAATTCGGTCAAATCGTTGTTATACAATTTCTGAATTCTGATAAAATTACTCGGATTTCCAACATCCATTGCGTTTGAAATTGTAGCTTTTGATGGTTTCGGATCATAAGTTCCTGTCGCTAAAAATTGCGGAACCGTGTCGTTTACATTTGTCGCGGCCACAAAATGCTCAATGGGCAAACCTAGTTTCTTTGCCATAATTCCCGCGCAAATATTTCCGAAATTACCACTTGGACAAGAAAATACCATTGGTTTTTTTAGTGATTTCAATTGTTTATAGGCAAAAAAGAAATAAAACATTTGAGGTAACCAACGCGCAATATTGATTGAATTGGCAGATGTTAAGTTTTTATTTGAAAGACTTTTATCCAAAAATGCTTTCTTGACCATATCTTGGCAGTCGTCAAAAACACCTTCAACTTCCACAGCTTTTATATTCTGACCTAAAGTTGTTAATTGACGCTCTTGAATATCACTTACTTTTCCCGATGGATACAAGATAACCACGTCTACGCCATCAACACCTAGAAATCCACTGGCAACTGCACCGCCTGTATCGCCCGAAGTTGCTACAAGAACTGTGTTTTTTTGGTCTGTGTTGTTTCTATTAAAATATGCTAAACACCTTGACATAAAACGCGCACCTACATCCTTAAAAGCCATTGTGGGACCGTGATACAATTCTAAAGAATAGATGTTTTCTTCAACTTTTACGGTCGGAAAATCGAAGCACAATGTTTCATTAATTATTTCCCGAAGGTTTTTTTCTGGTATGTCATTTCCAACGAATTGTTTAATTGCCTCAAATGCAATTTCTTCGTTAGTTAAGTTTTCAATATTCTGAAAAAAAGAGGAGGAAAGTGGTGTAATGATTTCTGGAAAATACAATCCCCGATCAGGAGCTAATCCTTTTACAACGGCTTCTTCAAAGCTAACGTTTGGCGCGTTACGATTTAAGCTATAGTATTTCATTTTAATTTTTTGAATTTGGATTTATAGGATTGCAAACACGAGTAGAAATCGAATCTGAAAGCTAAAAATCCTCCATTTATATTATTTTAACGCCTTCCGCATTAATTCTAGAAACATGAATTTCATACTTAATATCAGTTCCATCAAATATCTTACACATACCATCGGCAACTTTCTGTGCCATTTCGTTTCCTCTAGAAAGAGCAAAAATGGAAGGACCGGATCCTGAAATTCCAGAACCCAATGCGCCATTCTCCACAGCAGATTTTTTGACTAAGTCGAATTGAGGTATAAATGGTCCGCGAAGTGGTTCGACAATTCCATCATGTAGTGAACGACCAATTAGATCGTAGTCACTGGTGTACAATCCGGCGATTAAACCACCGACATTCCCCCATTGCGTAATGGCACTTTTTAAGGACACCATTGGCTGCAATACTGCGCGCATTTCTGAAGTCTTTAGTTCGATTTGTGGATGAATGACCGTTGCGTATAGTTCGGATGGACTATCAATTCTAATTATATCTAAAGGATTATATCCGCGAACCAGCGTAAAACCGCCACATAGTGCAGGAGCGACATTGTCTGCGTGAGCACTTCCACTGGCCAAAACTTCACCTTGCATGGCAAAATAAACAAGTTCTTTTCTTGAAAAAGGTCGACCTAGTAATTCGTTAATGCCAAAAACTGCACCTGCTGCGCTTGCTGAGCTACTGCCAATTCCGCTACCAGCTTTAATGTTTTTATAAATTTCAATGTCAAAACCAAACTCAGTTTCGACCGCTTCTAATAACGCTAAAGCGGCAACACCAGCAACATTTTTTTCTGTTTCTAGTGGTAAATCAGCACCAACTATTTTCGTGATACGAACTCCTTTTTGGATTGATTTTCGAACAATCATTTCATCACCAACAGTTTCAAGGCAAGTTCCCAAAACATCAAAACCGCAGGATAGATTTGCAATTGTTGCTGGACAGAAAAGTTTTATTTGTTCCATAGTATTGTTGTTTGCCACAAAGACGCTAAGACACAAAAATATATTTATTTTTTACTTTTCGACTTGATTGCTTTACACATTTCCAATTCGAATCACATCGGCAAAAATCCCGGAAGCCGTTACAGCAGCACCAGCACCAGCACCTTTAATTAACAAGGGTTGGTCTACGTATCGATCTGTATAAAATTGAACGATATTATCTTTTCCTTCTAAGTTGTAAAATGGACTATCAGATGGAATAAACTGCAATCCGACGCTAGCCTTGCCGTTTTCAAACGAGGCGACAAACTTCAGTCTACTGTCTTTTTGTATTGCTTCCGCCAATAGATTTTCGAAATGAGCAGCATTTGCCGTTAATGATTTGAAAAAATCTTCATTATTAGTAGTATTCATGCACTCTGCAGGAAGGAACGAATTGTTGACGATGTCTTCCATTTCCATGGCATAACCACTTTCACGGATTAGAATTAAAATTTTTCGAGCGACATCAACACCACTTAAATCAATTTTCGGGTCTGGTTCCGTAAATCCTTGAACTCCCGCTTCTTTGACTACGTCATGAAAATTGTAGGATTCACTAAAATTATTAAAAATGAAGTTCAAACTTCCTGATAAGACGGCATTAATTCGATTTACTTTGTCTCCAGAAGCAATCAAATGTTTTAGAGTATCGATAATTGGTAAACCTGCACCGACATTTGTTTCAAATAAAAATGGCGCATTATATTTTCGAGAAAGTTGCTTCAAATTATTGTAGTTCTCGTAGGCAGATGAGCACGCAATCTTATTGCAGGTTACTACCGCGACATTTTCTTTTAAGAATTGGTCGTATATGTTGGCAATCGATTCATTAGCAGTAATATCCACAAAAATACTATTGCGCAAATTGAGTTCTTTTACTTTTGAAATGAATGCCTCTTTGTTTGCTGTTTCTCCATTTTCAAGGAGCGATTGCCAATCTTTGAGCGCTATTCCTTCTTCGTCAAAAAGCATTTTTCGTGAATTTGAAATTCCAATAACACGAAGATTGATTTTTAGATTCTCCTTTAGGAATTTCTTTTGTTGGTGAATTTGATCCATAAACTTTTCACCGACGTTTCCAACTCCCATAACAAAGAGGTTCAACTGCTTGGTGTTGTCTTCGAAAAATCGCTCATGTAAAGTATTTAAAGCCTTTTTTACATCACGTTCATTAATTACAACGGATATATTTCTCTCAGAGGCACCTTGAGCAATGGCACGAATATTCACGTTATTTTTTCCCAAGGTACTAAACATTTTTCCGCTTAAACCTTGATGATTCTTCATATTTTCACCTACAAGAGCTACAATGCAAAGGTTTTTCTCGACGATGCAAGGGTCAATTTTGTTTTGGGCAATTTCCAATTCGAAGGCTTTATTGATTGCTTTTTGTGCATTATCAGCATCTGAATTTAAAATACCAATGCAAATAGAATGTTCAGACGAAGCTTGTGTAATAAATATAACGTTGATATTCTCTTGTGACAAAACCTCAAATAAGCGCTTAGAAGAACCAGACACTCCAATCATTCCGGAGCCTTCCAGCGTTAAAAGTGAAATCTTATCAATGTGAGAAATTCCCTTTATTGGATTTTCTTTTCCACTAACTGCAGAAGTAATTAGAGTTCCAGCAGCTTCTGGTTCAAAGGTGTTCTTAATCAGAATTGGAATATTCTTTTTTAGAACAGGTTGAATCGTTGGCGGATAAAGTACTTTCGCTCCAAAATGCGACAATTCCATCGCTTCTTGATAGGAAATGACTTCAATCGGCTGCGATTGTTTTACTATCTTCGGATTGGCAGTAAACATCCCGTTGACGTCAGTCCAAATCTCGAGTTGAGAAGAATTCAGCGCTCCAGCAACGATTGCGGCAGTGTAATCTGATCCACCTCGACCTAAAGTAGTCGTATTTCCATCCTCTGAAGAAGCAATAAATCCTGGAATTACTGTCGCTTTTGTATCGCTAGCCTTAAAATAGTCGGCAATTAATTTATTTGTGATTTCGAAATTGACCACTGCTTTTCCGAAATGACTATTCGTTTTGATGAATTCCCGACTGTCTTTATAAGTTGCAGAGTTGATTTTCTGCTGCAACGCTTTTGCAATTATTTGGGATGAAAGTAATTCTCCAAAGCTGAGAATCGTATCTGAAGTTCTATTTGATAATTCACCCAACAGATAACAGCCATCTAGTAAGGTTTTTAAGTGATTTAGATTACTATTTATAGTATCGATTAATTCTCTTTGATCTGAAAGTGGAATTAATTGTTCAATTGCTTCTTTGTGTTTTAGTTCGATTTGATTGACAATATCTTTGTAATTCTTGTCCTTTGCTGCTGCTTTTGCTGCTGCGGCAACTAGTAAATCGGTTACGCCACTAAAAGCAGAAACGGTAACAACAAGTGATTCTTTTTTTGCAGCATCTGCCACAATATTGAGTACTAGATTGATATTTTGGGCATTTGCAACTGAAGTCCCTCCAAATTTTAATACATTCATTTTGGTAATAATTAAGGTAATAAGGTAAGTTTAAAAGTATTGCGCTTTCTAACAAGAAAACAGTAAAAATTGATATGAGATTTG
>JBIKRP010000257.1:0-4055 GCA_044349145.1 Flavobacterium sp. | reverse complement strand
GGAAAGTTATTTGGATGCGATATTTTTTTCGCCTCATAAATTCTTAGGTGGACCCGGAACGACAGGTGTTTTGGTTTTTAATAAAAAATTGTATCGCAATATGGTGCCGGACAATCCGGGTGGTGGGACGGTTTCTTGGACCAATCCATGGGGTGAACACAAATACATCGACAATATTGAAGATCGTGAAGATGGCGGAACACCAGGTTTCTTGCAAGCCATCAAAACCGCATTAGCGATTCAATTGAAAGAGGAAATGGGTATTGAGAACATTTTGAAGCGAGAACACGAAATCGTAGACTATGTTTTTTCAGAATTGGGATCTATTCCAAATATCAAGATTTTGGCGGGACAACACCACGACCGATTAGGAGTCATTTCATTTTATATTGACGACTTGCATTTTAATTTAGGTGTAAAAATGTTGAATGACCGTTTTGGTATTCAAACTCGAGGCGGTTGCAGTTGTGCGGGAACATACGGCCATTATTTGTTGAATGTTGATGAAGAAACCTCTCATCATTTAGTGTGTCAAATTGATTCAGGTGATTTGATTCAAAAGCCAGGTTGGATTCGAATGTCGATTCACCCTACAACGAGCAATGCTGAAATTCAATTTGTATGCGAGAGTATCAAAGCGGTTGCAAAGAACCATGAAGCATGGAGTAAAGACTACAGTTACAATAAAAACTCAAATGAATTTCTTCACAAGAACGCAAAGTCTTATGAGAAAGATTTGGTAAAAAAGTGGTTTGGTAAATAATTTATCGTTGGTGTTTCCAGCGTTTGTGCGTCCATAGGTAGTATTCTGGCGCTTCTAATATTTGTTGCTCTACCAACGTCAAAAACTTATCGGTAATTTCATAATTAGGAACTTCTTTGACGTTTTCGCTCAAGACTTCAAAACTCCCTTCATAGAACCCGCGTTTTACTTTTTTGGTACTCAGAAAAATGACATTCATATCGTATTTTTTCGCCAGCATTTCCCCACCAGTGTGCACAGGGACTTCAATTCCCATAAATTTCCCCCAATGATAGGCCGTACCTATTTTTGGAGATTGATCGCTTGCAAATCCGTAAACGCAAAGTGTTTTGTCTCTAAAATTCTTACTGATGGTTGGAATCGTTTCTTTAGTGGTGACCAAATGCGCTTTAAATCGAGAACGGATATCTTGAACCAGCTTGTCAAAATACTTATTGGCAATTCGTTTGTAAATACCAATTCCTTTGTGGTTGATATAGAAATTCATGGAAACCGCCCATTCATAACTGGCATAATGTCCACAAAGCAAGGCAATGCTTTTCTCCTTTTTTTCTAAATCTAGGTAAACATCAAGGTTGGTAAATTTATAACGTCGCTCAATTTCTTTTTGTGAAATGGTCATCGTTTTTGCCATTTCGAGAAAAGTATCACAAAGATGATGGAAGAATTTTTTTTCTATAATGAGTCGTTCTTGATCTGATAAATGTGACAGCGCAATGGCTAAATTTTCTCGCACGATTTTCTTTCGGTAGCCGATAATATAATATACAATGCCGTATACGCAATCTGAAAAAATATAGAGAAGTCGGAACGGCAACATTGATATGCACCAAATTATAGGGTAGATTAGTAGATAAACTAATAGCTGCATGTAGTATTTTGTTTGGGCAAATATACATTTAAATGAGGATTTAAATTAGTGAGTTTAACAAAAGCTATAGAAACAATTTCTATTTTTACAAAAATATAAACGACCATGCATCCGACACTTCTTCTGCTTATTGGAATTACAGTTTTGACAAGCTATAAGGGATTTAATGACCTTTCATTTTTTAGAAAGTACGAATTTCATATTGGCAGTATTCGAGCAGGAGAGAACGTTCGGATGTTTTCCTCGGCTTTTTTGCACGGGGATTGGGGACATTTGTTTTTCAACATGTTTACTTTGTATATGTTTGCGCCAGTAGTCATTAATTATTTTGATAGTTTTTCGTTTCTCGTGATTTACTTCGGCAGCTTGGTTTTTGGCAGTTTATTGACTTTGCTATTTCATAAGGATGAGTACAGTTATCGGGCGATTGGAGCGTCAGGCGCTGTAACGGGCGTTTTATATTCGGCAATATTGTTGCATCCGGATATGAGTTTGTATTTGTTTTTTATTCCCATTCCGATTCCAGCTTATGTTTTTGGAATTGGTTATTTGCTTTATTCCATTTATGGAATGAAGGCTAAAAACGATAATATAGGCCATACCGCACATTTTGGCGGCGCGATTGGTGGTTATTTGATTACGATTTTAAAACAACCTGAAATGCTCACTGAGAATACTTTTATGGTTGTTTTGTTGGCCATCCCAATAGTTTTGCTTTTTGTTTTGGCTAAAGCTGGTAAATTATAGTGGCATGTCTTTTGGTAAACGGAAATTCGAAATTTTAAAAATATTTATCCCATGAAAAAAACAGTAGTAATTTTAGTCTTGTTATTTACAACCTTAACACAAGCCCAAGAAATCAAACCCATTCCAATGATTAATGTTTCAGGTGAGGGAAAGATCAAAGTCACTCCAGATCAAGCAGCAATTTCGATTTCAGTTGAAACTAAAGGCGCCAAAGCCACCGATGTTAAAAAAGAGAATGATACAAAGATCGACGCGGTATTGAAGTACATCAAGAAAATGAACATTGCAAAAGAAGATTTTCAAACGCAGCGTGTCAATTTGTATCCGAACTACGATTACGAAAAGAAGAAAAGCAATTATATGGCGACGCAAACCGTAGTTGTACTATTAAAAGATTTGAACAAATACGATACGTTGATGGATGGTTTGGTTGATTTGGGAGTTAATAGAATAGACAACGTTGAATTCAAATCTTCAAAAATGGAAGCATTACAAACTGAAGCGCGAAAATTAGCCATTCAAAATGCGAAAGCCAAAGCGGAAGATTTTGTTTCCGTTTTGAATCAAAAAGTAGGAAAAGCGATGACGATTTCTGATAACTCACAAACGTATTATCCGCCGAGACCCATGTATGAAATGAAAGCAATGGCGATGGCAGATGGTGGAGGAGGTGCTCCAAGAGAAACTTTAGCAACCGGTGAAATTGAGCTGGTGGTGAATGTCAGTGTGAGCTTTGTGCTAGAATAATAAGTACTGTTTATAAAAAAACCGATTCAGTAACGAATCGGTTTTTTTTATGTTTTCTGCTGTTTAGTTCTTCATTAGTTTTGATGTATAAATCTCATTTTCAATTAGTGCTTTTACTATGTATTGACCAGATTGCAAATGACTCAAATCGATTGTATTTCCAGTGATATTGCTGCTAAGCACCATTCTGCCTGTCATATCATAAATGCCAACTTTAGCAATCGGGCTAGTTGAATTGAAGTAGAGGTTGTCTTTTACAGGATTTGGATAGAGGACGAAAGCAGATTTTCCTGTAATATTCTCAACAGCTAAATTCGATAAATCTGCACTTTGCGTGCTATTCAATGCACTAGAAATAGCAGAAGTTGTATTTCCTCCAAAGATAAACAGTTGATTGTTCCAAACTGCAGCAGTACAATGTCTTCTGGCAATCATATTCGATTGCGTTAGACTTGCAAATGTTTCCTCTGTAGTATTAAATTTTCCTAAGAAAGTTTGGGAGTCGTAATCTCCAACGACAAAAATATTGTTAGAGGCGTCAAGTGCAACCGCATGCGCAGAAATAGGTTGCGTCAATTCACCTGCACTGTATGGCGGCGGAGATTGAAAATCATAGCCTGTAATTGAATTTGATGTGACTTCCGTAAATACCTTCACATTATCAATTTGATACGTAGTTGTTGCCAATGGTTGATATCCCCCAGTATACTTAAACGCTACTCTAAATGTATTGGGAAAATTTGCTAATGAAATATCTCCAGAATAGGTAAAATTTGCCGCATAGCCAGTTGTTGTACCTGAAGCGATTGTTGCACTCAATAAGGTTTTGGTAGACGTTGTGATCTCTCCAGTCCAATTTGTTATGATGTATGCTTCTAAGGTAGCGCCGTTGTTAAATGCGTCTAAGGTTTGAAAACTAAGAAAAGT
>JBIKRP010000208.1:0-4738 GCA_044349145.1 Flavobacterium sp. | reverse complement strand
ATTTTTTATTATTTTACCCATGATGAGGCGCCGTTTGAGTTTGCCGGAGCGCCATTTGTCTTGGGCGGTTTCTTGATGTTGGTGAGTTTGGTGATTGCTTATTTTTCTTTTAGGAAACAAAAAAGCTCCTTGTAGCGGCTTTTGACTGCCAGTTACTCTCTATTGCAAATACAAACAATGATTGTAATAATCAATAATTGCCTTTCCTTCTAACAAGACATCGGCACCAATAATGCCTTGAACGGGTTTTGATTTGTGTTGGGTAAGCGCTTCATTCACGTGTGATAAATCGAATATCACCAAATGAAAATTCTTGTTCTTCCATCGACCAATTTGCAGTTGATTGCTTTTAGCGATTTGTGTAAACATTCCAGTCGCTCCGGCACCAGCAGCTTTGGTTTTTGATTTTCCAGCGTTGAGTTGAAACAATTCAATGCTTTCAAATCCAACGCAACTATTACTAGCGCCAGTATCTAAAATAAAATTCCCCTTAACACCATTAATGCTGGCTTTGAGAAGCAAATGCTGGGTTTTAGTCACCTTAAAATTGATCTTAGTATATTTTTCTTTTTTGAGAAGGTCTTGAAGGTGTTTCATTTTTTTCTGCCGGTTTGGCGCTAAGGTCGTAAAGTTTTCGCGAATAGTTTGGTTTTAATTGTAATTTTGGGGCATAAAAATTTGCCTTTCCACAACATGATAATTACGGATACTCACACCCATCTTTACAGCGAAGAATTTGATTTAGACAGAAACGACATGATGCAACGCGCCATCAATCAAGGTGTGACAAGGTTTTTTGTACCTGCAATTGATTCTTCTTGTACACAATCAATGTATGATTTAGAAAAAGCGTATCCGGAAAATGTGTTTCTGATGATGGGTTTGCATCCAACGTATGTGAAGGAAAATTACAAAGCCGAATTGCAACACGTTGAAGCGGAATTAGCGAGAAGGAAGTTCTTTGCCATTGGCGAAATTGGCATCGATTTGTATTGGGATAAGACCCATTTAAAGCAGCAGCAGTTTGCTTTTAAACACCAAATTCAATTGGCAAAGAAATATAAGCTGCCTATCGTTATTCATTGTCGTGATGCTTTTGATGAAATTTTCGATGTATTAGAAGCGGAACAGGGAGATGACTTATTTGGAATTTTCCATTGTTTTACCGGAACATATGAGCAAGCTTTGCGCGCCATTTCCTTCAATATGAAACTTGGAATTGGCGGTGTAGTTACATTCAAAAATGGTAAAATCGATCAGTTTTTACATCAAATAGATTTGAGACATATTGTTCTAGAAACCGATTCGCCTTATTTAGCGCCCATTCCTTATCGAGGCAAGCGAAATGAAAGTAGTTACATCGTCAATGTCATCAATAAATTGGCTGATATTTATGCCCTTTCGGCATCTGAAATTGCAATAATTACGACGCAAAACTCGAAAGCGGTATTCGGCATTTAAATCAAAAAACAGCAAAAGTTCTCAATTAATTTTGTTCTTTTGTTGAATTAAATCAATTTGTTAAATGCAAAAGTTTGATGCCATTCGTCCTTTTTATGACGCTGAAGTAAATGAGGGAATTCGATCTTCGATAAATCATCCCATGATGAAAGCGTTGATGAATTTTACCTTCCCAGAAATGCCGGATGCGGTATGGAAAGAGCAATTGTTGAAGACCCATTCTATTCGTGATTTTCAATGCAATTTTATCTATCAATCTGTGCAAAGAGTTTTGGCGAAAAGCTCCGACGGGCTGACAACTTCTGGATTCGAGAAATTAGAAAAAAATACGTCGTATCTTTTTATTTCTAATCACAGAGATATTATTTTGGACACCTCCTTGTTGAATGCCTCCTTATTTATGCACGGTTTAGTCATGACGGCGTCGGCAATAGGAGATAATTTAGTGAAGAAATCATTTTTGCTCACTTTGGCAAGATTGAATAGAAATTTCTTAGTACAACGCGGTTTGCCTCCACGAGAATTATTGCAGAGTTCTAAATTATTGTCAGAGTATATCAGTCAACTTTTACTCCGCGAAAATAGATCTGTTTGGATTGCTCAGCGCGAAGGAAGGACAAAAGACGGCAACGATGCAACACATTCTGGCGTGTTGAAAATGCTATCTATGGGTTCTGATGAAGAGAGTCTGATGAAGTACTTTAAAAAAATCAAGTTGGTTCCGGTTTCGATTTCTTATGAATATGATCCAACGGACGCGCTTAAGATGCCACAGATAATGGCGGAGGCAAATAATGAAATTTACATTAAAGAAAAAAATGAAGATTTCATGACTTTATTAAGTGGAATTATGGGTCAGAAAAAACGAATTCATATTCATATAGGAGACGTTTTAAATCACGAACTAGACATCATCGCTGCACAAAATGACAACGCCAATAAACAAATACAGGCACTTGCTCAAACCATAGATGATTCTATTCTGAAAAGCTACAAACTATGGCCAACCAATTATATTGCGTACGATATTTTAAATCAAACCAGCCAATTTGTTGATTTCTACACAGAAAATGAAAAACAGCTTTTCGAACGACGATTAGAAATTAAAATTGACCAAAACAATCCAATAGCGCTGGAAGGATTTTTAAATATGTATGCAAATCCTGTGGTGAACAAATTAAAATATCAAAATGCTCACTAAGCCAAAAATTCTACTCATTTATACTGGCGGAACCATCGGGATGGTTAAAGATTTTGAATCAGGAGTATTAAAAGCATTCAACTTTTCTGAACTATTGCAAAATATTCCTGAGCTCAAGCAATTGGATTGTCAAATTGAGACGATTTCGTTTGAAACGCCGATTGATTCCTCAAATATGAATCCTGCAAAGTGGATTAAAATTGCTACTATTATTGAAGAAAATTATAGTAAATTCGACGGCTTTGTTGTGCTTCATGGCTCCGATACAATGTCTTATTCGGCTTCTGCTCTAAGTTTTCTACTTGAAAATTTATCTAAACCAGTGGTGTTTACTGGATCGCAATTGCCTATCGGAGATTTGCGAACGGACGCGAAGGAAAATTTGATCACTGCCATTCAAATCGCGTCATTGCAACACAAACATAAACCCGTAATTCAAGAAGTTTGCCTTTATTTTGAGTATAAATTGTATCGTGGCAATCGAACAACAAAAATTAATGCAGAGCATTTTAATGCTTTTTCATCGCCTAATTTTCCTGCCATTGCTGAATCAGGAGTGCATCTGAAAGTGATGCAAGAAAGCGTTCCTTCTAAATCGAATAAAAAATTAGTGGTTCACAAAGAATTGGAAGATCAAGTAGTGATTATAAAGATGTTCCCAGGACTCAATGAAACGACACTTTCAGCGATTTTGAATATTCCTAATTTGAAAGGCGCTATTCTAGAAACCTACGGATCAGGAAATGCTCCAACAGACGATTGGTTTATTACTACTTTAAAGAAAGCTATTAAAAAGGGATTGCCAATTGTAAACGTCACACAATGCTCAGGCGGTAGTGTCAATATGGGGCAATACGAAACCAGTTCAACATTAAAGAAGATTGGTGTAATTTCCGGAAAAGACTGTACTACAGAAGCTGCTGTTACTAAGTTGATGTATCTTCTTGGACAGAAGGTCGCCCCCAATGTTTTTAAAACAATTTTTGAAACTTCAATACGCGGGGAATTATCATAATATTTAAAATTTAATTTTCTTAAACGGATTTTTTTATGGTTCTTTGCAGCCTTAAAATAAATTAGAGAGGTGGCCGAGTGGCTGAAGGCGCACGCTTGGAAAGCGTGTATATGGCAACATATCGAGGGTTCGAATCCCTTCCTCTCTGCAATAAAACCGAAGCGTTAGCTTCGGTTTTTCTTTTTTAGAAACTGCGTTGAAAGTTTACTTTCAAAAGCAGTTTCTAAAAAAGAAAAACAAGCCTTTGAATAAGGCTAGGTTTTGTTGACAGTTCTCCCAATTTGGGATCACCGTAGGTAATCCGTGCAGTTGAAAGTTTACATTCAAACATAGTTCAATAAAAAAAGAGTCTTCATTGAAGACTCTTTTTTTTATAATAATTATATTTTACTTTCCTTTATTTGCCTCAGCAATATATTTCTCCAAAGCCATGGTCATAGAAGGTGTTTCTGGAGTTGGCGCCAATATATCAATTCGCAAACCATGCTCTAAAGCTTCTTTTTGAGTGGTGCTGCCAAAAACAGCGATTCGAGTGTCATTTTGTTTGAAGTCGGGAAAATTCATGAATAATGATTTAATCCCAGTTGGACTAAAGAAGGCCAAAATATCGTAATAAACGTCAGCTAAATCGGACAAGTCACTCATGACTGTTTTGTAAAAAGTAGCTTGTGTCCAATCCACTTTAAGATTGTTTAGTGTTTGTGGTGCATCTGCATTTAATTGATCAGAAGCAGGAAGCAAAAACTTTTCGTCTTTATATTTCTTGATTAATGGAGATAAGTCAGCAAAATCTTTTTGACCAACATATATTTTACGTTTTCTGTAAACAACGTATTTCTGCAAATAGAACGCAATGGCTTCGGATTGACAAAAATATTTCAGCCCTTCAGGAACTTTAAAACGCATCTCTTCTGCCACTCTGAAAAAATGATCAACAGAATTTTTACTCGTCAAAATGATTGCGGAGTAATTGTTGAGGTCAATTTTTTGTAATCGTACGTCTTTAGCATTTACGCCCTCAACGTGAATAAAAGGTCTGAAATCAACTTTTACTTTATGCT
>JBIKRP010000207.1:0-4742 GCA_044349145.1 Flavobacterium sp. | reverse complement strand
ACAAGCGCAAAACATAGTCAACAATTTTCCAAACCAACTGCTGTATGCGCGTGTCGACGGAATCATCATCAACAACAAAATCGAATTGATGGAAGTCGAATGTATCGAGCCGGATTTGTATTTCAATTATAGTGAAGGCTCACACCAACGATTCATTAACGCAATTCTCGATTTAATAAAGTAAATTTGCAAGTAATTTTTTTGAACAATACAACAATATGAAGGTATATACAAAAACCGGCGATACCGGAACAACTGCATTATTCGGAGGAACTCGAGTTCCAAAAGACCACATCAGAATTGAAAGTTACGGAACTGTAGATGAATTGAATTCGTATATCGGACTGATTCGCGATCAAGAAATGAAATCCCATTACAAAGACATCTTGATTGAAATTCAAGATCGCTTGTTTACTGTCGGAGCGATTTTGGCAACGCCACCCGAAAAAGAAGTGATGAAAAATGGGGAACTTCGACTCAAGAACTTGGGAATCGTAGAAAACGATATCGAATTGCTCGAAAACGAAATTGATGCCATGGAAGATAGTTTGCCTCAGATGACGCATTTCGTTTTGCCAGGTGGACATACAACAGTGTCATATTGTCATATCGCACGTTGTGTTTGCAGACGAGCCGAGCGATTAGCAGTGCATCTAGATCATATTGAGCCGATTGCACCCATCGCCATCAAGTACCTCAACCGACTTTCTGACTACCTTTTTGTGCTGGCACGGAAGTTGTCCTTCGACCTGAAAGCGGATGAAGTAAAATGGATTCCGAGAAAATAGTCGACAGTAATCATTTGTAATTGGTCAGTAATATTCATGAAAAAGAGGTCTTTGTAAACAACAGAAACTGAATACTTCATCACTGAACACGGAACACTATTAAAAGACGTTCTTAACTTTATTTAAAATAAATCAATTTTTACTTGACTTTTTCAGTAAAAAAATTATTTTTGCACAAACTATAAAATCGAAAGAAGATGTATTGGACATTAGAATTAGCATCGTATTTAAGTGATGCACCGTGGCCAGCAACCAAAGATGAATTAATTGACTATGCTATTAGAGCCGGAGCGCCGCTTGAAGTTGTAGAAAACCTACAATCAATAGAGGACGAAGGCGAGATATACGAATCGATGGAAGAAATTTGGCCTGATTATCCAACCGACGAAGATTACCTTTGGAACGAGGATGAGTATTAAAAAAATAATAAAACCCATGAAAAGTCTCTCACGAGGCTTTTTTTTTGTTTAAATTTGCGCACTTTATCAATACCCTTTTATACACCCAATTATGAGTTTCATTAACGATATATTAAAAATATTTGTAGGAGATAAATCCAAAAAAGACGTAGGAGCTTTACAAGGAACCATCACCAAAATAAAATCAATAGAAGCGTCTTTGACGAATTTGTCTCATGATGAATTGCGGGCAAAAACGGCTGAATTTAAAGAAAAAATCAAACAAGCGCGTGCTGAAAAAGACAGCAAAATTGCCACCTTACAGCAAGAGGCTGATGCAGTCGCAGATATCGATAAAAGAGAAGACATCTACGCTGCCATCGATGCTTTAGAGAAAGAAGCCTACGAAATATCTGAAAAAGTACTTAACGAAATACTTCCAGAAGCTTTTGCAGTCGTAAAAGAAACAGCCAAAAGATTTAAGGAAAATACCCAATTAACAGTTACTGCCACACCAAAAGATCGCGAATTGTCTGCGACAAAATCGTATATCAATATCGTTGGCGATACTGCTGTTTGGGCCAATTCATGGAATGCCGCCGGAAAAGAAATCACTTGGGATATGATTCACTACGACGTTCAGTTGATTGGCGGTATGGTACTTCACAGCGGAAAAATCGCAGAGATGCAAACAGGGGAAGGAAAAACCTTAGTAGCAACCTTACCGCTTTACTTAAATGCATTGACAGGAAATGGCGTGCACTTGGTAACCGTAAACGACTACTTAGCGAAACGTGATAGTACGTGGAAAGCACCATTGTTTGAGTTTCACGGTTTGACTGTAGAATGTATAGATAACTACCAACCGAATACTGAGGAACGAAGAAAAGCATACAACGCCGACATTACATATGGAACAAATAACGAATTTGGTTTTGATTATTTGAGAGACAACATGGCGCATTCGCCTGATGATTTAGTGCAACGCAAACACAATTACGCCATCGTCGATGAGGTCGATTCGGTATTGATTGATGATGCGCGTACACCATTGATTATCTCAGGTCCAGTACCTCAAGGCGACCGTCATGAGTTTAATGAATTGAAACCAAAAATTGAAAACTTGGTACAATTGCAACGCCAATTATCAAATGGTTTCCTTACCGAAGCGAAACGTTTAGTAAAAGAAGGCAACATGAAAGACGGCGGTTTCAACTTGTTGAGAGCGTATAGAAGTTTGCCTAAAAACAAAGCGTTAATCAAATTTTTGAGTGAAGAAGGAATCAAACAATTGCTTCAAAAAACCGAAAATCAATACATGCAAGACAACAATCGCGATATGCATAAAGTGGATGAAGCTTTATACTTTGTGATTGAAGAAAAAAATAATCAGGTAGAATTGACAGACAATGGAGTTAAATTCCTTTCCTCAGATACGGACGAAAATTTCTTTTTACTTCCAGATATCGGAACTGAAATTGCTCGCATCGAAAAATTAGGTTTAGAAAAAGACAAAGAAGCGGAGGAAAAAGAAAAATTATTCCAAGATTTTTCTATCAAAAGCGAACGTATTCACACGCTAACACAGTTGCTTAAAGCCTATTCACTTTTTGAAAAAGATGTAGAATACGTGATCATGGACAATAAGATTTTAATTGTCGATGAGCAAACAGGTCGTATCATGGATGGTCGTCGTTATTCAGACGGACTACACCAAGCCATTGAAGCGAAAGAAAACGTAAAAATTGAAGCCGCAACGCAAACTTTCGCTACCGTGACGCTTCAAAACTATTTCAGAATGTACAGCAAATTAGCAGGTATGACTGGAACGGCAGTAACAGAAGCGGGTGAACTTTGGCAAATTTACAAACTGGACGTGGTGGAAATTCCAACCAACCGTCCGATGGCGCGTAAAGACAAAGAAGATTTGATTTACAAAACGACACGTGAAAAATTCAATGCCGTAATCGAAGATGTAACCGAATTATCAAAAGCAGGTCGACCTGTTTTGATTGGTACCACTTCCGTTGAAATTTCTGAATTATTGAGTCGAATGTTGAAAATGCGAGGGGTCAATCACAACGTTTTGAATGCAAAAATGCATAAACAAGAAGCTCAAATTGTCGAGGAAGCTGGAAAACCTGGCGTAGTAACCATTGCTACGAATATGGCTGGACGTGGAACGGATATTAAGCTTTCCCCTGAAGTTAAAGCAGCGGGTGGATTAGCCATTGTAGGAACAGAACGTCATGATTCGCGTCGTGTTGATCGACAGTTGCGCGGACGTGCGGGTCGTCAAGGAGACGTGGGTAGTTCACAGTTTTATGTGTCGTTAGAAGACAACTTAATGCGTTTGTTTGGTTCTGAACGTGTAGCAAAAGTGATGGACAGAATGGGATTGAAAGAAGGTGAAGTGATTCAACATTCGATGATGACCAAATCGATAGAACGGGCACAGAAAAAAGTTGAAGAAAACAACTTCGGCGTTCGTAAGCGTTTGTTGGAATACGATGATGTGATGAATGCTCAGCGTGAAGTAGTCTACAAACGTCGTCGTCATGCTTTGCACGGGGAACGATTGAAAGTGGATATCGCCAATATGATGTACGACACGAGCGAAGTAATCGTGCAAACCAACAAAGCAACCAATGATTTCAAGAATTTTGAATTCGAATTGATTCGATATTTCTCGATTACATCTCCTGTTTCTGAAAGTGAATTTGAAAGATTAAGCGAAGTAGAATTGGCTGGAAAAGTCTACAAAGCGGCGCTAGAATTCTACACTGAAAAGACCGAAAGATCAGCTCGTGAAGCGTTGCCAATCATCAAGAATGTTTATGAAGATCAAAACAATCAATTTGAGCGTATTGTAGTTCCTTTTACAGACGGAATCAAAACCCTGAATGTCGTAACTGATTTGAAGAAAGCCTACGAAACTGAAGGAAGACAATTGGTTGCAGATTTCGAAAAGAACATTACGTTAGCAATCGTCGACGAAGCTTGGAAGAAACATCTTCGCAAAATGGACGAGTTGAAACAATCGGTTCAATTAGCGGTACACGAACAAAAAGATCCGTTGCTCATCTACAAATTCGAAGCGTATAACTTGTTTAGTTCGATGTTGAATGGAGTGAATAAAGAAGTGATTTCATTCTTATTCAAAGGTGATTTACCACAACAAAGCGCGCCTGCAATTCAAGAAGCGCGTCAAGTTAAGGTAAAAGAGAACTACAAAACCAGCAAAGATGAAATCCCTAACAGCGATTCATTAGCAGCAGAAAATCGTGAATCGGGACACTCGAGCGGCAGCGAACAGGCGAAGCAAACGCAACAACGTCAAGTTACGGAAACAATCGTACGCGAAATGCCAAAAATCAACCGAAATGATACAGTGACCATCAAACATATCATGAGTGGCAAGACAGACACCATGAAATACAAAAAAGCCGAAAGCATGATCAACTCAGGAGAATGGGTGATTGTGAATGAATAATAAGAAAGTGTTCATTAGGCAGAAATTAGTGTTCAGACCTCCTGTTTTAAGCTTGTCATCCCG
>JBIKRP010000206.1:0-4754 GCA_044349145.1 Flavobacterium sp. | reverse complement strand
AGCTACTTATTCAAGTGTTGAAGCTTTTGCCATGACGATGACGAAAAATTATTGTCTAGATCAATTGAAGTCGAAGAGAGCTGGAAATTTGCAGATTGTTCATTCTAATTACACCGATCGGCAACCCAGTTTACAACAACAGTTAGAAGATTCAGATACGCTGTCATGGGTAGAGAAAATTATCAATGATTTGACTGAACAACAGCGTTTAATTATTCAAATGCGTGATGTCGAGCAATATGAATTTGCAGAAATTTCCAAAATTCTTGACATGAATGAAACCGCCATTCGGGTAGCATTATCAAGAGCCCGAAAAACAATAAGAGAAAAAATGACTAAAACACACCTTTATGGAATCGGATAGAATAGCATTATTAGTTACCAAGTATTTTGAAGGACAGACTTCTATTGCAGAAGAAATGGCATTAAAGAAGTATTTTACTTCCTCTGAAATTGCTCCTGATTTGGTTCAACACAAACCATTGTTTCAATATTTAGCTTCTAATTCTTCCCATGAATTTAAGAAAGGAATACCATTAGTGAAAGCTCAAAGTAATCCAATAAAGTGGTTATCGATTGCAGCATCTGTGGTCGTTTTGGTTGGTGTAGGATTGTATACTTATAATACTTATGGTACTTCAAAACCAAGTGCCGACTTGGGTTCGTTTGACGATCCACAGGTTGCTTTTGAAGAAACACAAAAAGCCTTAGCACTTTTGTCCATGCAAGTGAATACCGGAATAGAAAGTGTGCGTTATGTTCAAACCTACGAAGATACGCGAGACAAAATTTTTGTAACCGCGCAGTAGCAGTTTAACAATGAAATCAGTTTTAATATTTAATAATCACCCGAAACGTATCTGAACTGTTTGGAGCGTAACGGATAAAATCAAAATCAAGAAAATGAAAAAATTTGCAATCACAATTGTTATGGTTTTAATGTCAATCCCATTCTTTGCTCAGGGAGCATTTGATAAATTTGACGGTCAAGACGATGTTACTTCGATTATCGTTAACAAGAAAATGTTCGACTTAATGAGTAAGGTCAAAATGGACTCGTCGGATAAAGAAGCACAACAGTATCTCAATTTGATTAAGAAATTAGATAATTTGAAAGTGTTCACGACTAAAAGCACTCGAGTTGAAAATGAAATGAAAGCAACTTCTGAAAAATATATCAAGACCGCTGGATTAGAGGAATTGATGCGCGTCACTGAAAATGGAAGGAACATCAAAATTATGGTAAAGTCAGGCGCAAAAGATTCGCAAGTAAGAGAATTGCTTATGTTTATTGAAGGTTCTAAAGGAGATGATACAGTTTTGATGTCGTTGACTGGTGATTTCGACTTGAATGAAATTTCGGTATTGACCGATAAAATGAGATTTCCAGGAGGTGACGATTTGAAGAAAGCTACTAAAGGATCGAAAGGTCCAAAATAAACAGCAATGAGAATTGTTCCTTTTTTAGTACTCTATTTAATGACTTTTTTTTTAAATAGTTGTCAATCTGAACCAAGTTTGCAGCGCTATTTTGTAGACAAGTCTGAGAGCAAAGATTTTATCGCTTTGGATCTTTCACCGAGTATTTTAAACATTGACAAGGCTAAACTAACGAGTTCTCAAAAAGAAGCGCTGGGTTCTTTTGATAAGGTGAATATTTTAGCATTCAAATTGAATGATAAGAACAAAGCCCAATTTGAAATAGAGCGGTCTAATGTCAATCTAATTTTGAAAGACGAAAAGTACCAGCAATTGATGAAGTTCGGTTCTGGTCAGGAAGGCGCTTCGGTTAGTTTTGTTGGCGATGACGAGCATATTGATGAATTTGTCTTTTTTGCCAATAAGAAAGAAAATGGTTTTGCGGTTGTTCGCGTTTTGGGCAAAGATATGAATCCGACGATGATTTTTAATATGATCTCGGTTCTTAAAGAAGCAAATGTCGATTTAGACCAATTGAAACCGCTGCAAGACTTAATGATTAAATAATAAAAAAAGCCTTCTAAAACAGAAGGCTTTTTTTATTTATTTCTTGAAGTATTTGAACGGCACGAATAACATCCCAAAACATTCTCCATGTTCTTTCCCGACATGTTTATGATGCATTTTGTGCGCTCTTCGAACTGCTTTTGCATAAATGTTGTTGGCGTTTCTAAACAACTTAAATCGTTGGTGAATGAAAATATCATGAACCAGAAAGTAGGTCCAGCCATAAGCAAAAATCCCTAAGCCAATCGCCAATCCTAGGTTGAATATGTCGTACCGCCAAAGCGAAAAGAAAATCATACTGACTACCGCATAAAAAATAAAAAAAGCATCATTTCTTTCAAACCACGAATCGTGATCTTTTTTGTGGTGATCTGCATGTAAACTCCATAAAAATCCGTGCATGATGTATTTGTGACTAAACCAAGCCATAAATTCCATAAAGCAAAAAGTAACTAAGAAGACGAGGATATGTACCCACATGATGTTTGTTTTTATATGATGTTCAATTTGTAACTAAAATAGCATTTGGCAAAAAGGCCTACTTTTTCATAATCTGGAACCCTAATTCTGGTATTCTTTATTTCCGCTGATGGCGTTTTGCTTAATTTGTATAATAATTTTTTATAATAAACGTAAGCGGTGTACACGCCAAACTTCGCTTCCAAAGGCAAATTGATTATGCCTTCAAATCCAGCATTAAAGTCTGCTTCTATTTCTTGAATGATTTTATTTTTCGATGCTTCATTCAGTTGATTCAAGTCTGTTTCTGGAAAATAAGTTCTGTTTAAACCTTCAAAATCTGCCTTTAAATCACGTAAGAAATTTACTTTTTGAAAAGCGGATCCCAAACGCATTGCAGCATCTTTTAACGCATCATATTTTGCGTTGTCGCCATTGACAAAAACCTTGAGACACATCAACCCAACGACATCTGCCGAGCCATAAATATATTCGTTGTATTCTTCTTGGGTCGTATAGGTCATTTTTGTCAAGTCTAATTTCATGCTTTTCATAAAAGCGGCAATCAACTCATAAGGAATATTATATTTCGCGACCGTATGCTGGAATGAATTCAGAATCGGATTAAGACTGATTTTATTTTTTAACGCCGCATCTAAATCTAACTGAAAAAGATCAAAAAGTTCTTCTTTGTTATAATCGTGAAAACTATCTACTATTTCATCAGCAAAACGCACAAAACCATAAATATTATAAATGTCCTGCCGAATACTAGGCGCTAACATGCGAACTGCAGAAGAAAAGGACGTACTGTACGTTTTTGTGACATTCCTACTGCAATCAAATGAAATGGTGTCAAAAATAGATTTCATGCTTAAAGGTGTTTTTCAATTAATTCCGCTACTAATTTTCCCGAGATTAAAGCGGGAGGTACTCCAGGTCCCGGAACAGTTAATTGTCCGGTAAAATATAAATCCTTTACTTTTTTACTTTTTAATTTAGGTCTTAGAAATGCGGTTTGAAGCAGCGTGTTGGCCATTCCGTATGCATTTCCTTTGTATGAATTATAATCTTTGATAAAGTCATTCACACAAAAAGATTCCTTAAAAATAATACTATTTTTTAATTCTTGTTGTGTTAAATTTTCTAAACGTGTAATTATTTTTTCAAAATAGCGATTTCGTATCTCCTCATTATCTTCAATTCCAGGCGCAAGTGGTATCAGAAAAATCGCGGATTCTTTTCCTTCAGGAGCAGCATTATCATCTGTCTTTGATGGGAAACTAGCATAGAACAAAGGATTTTCCGGCCATTTCGGTTCATCGTAAATATCCGAGGCATGCACATCAAAATCTACATCAAAAAAGAGCGAGTGATGTTCTACATTTATAATTTTTTTATCAAAACCCACGTAAAATAGGAGCGAAGAGGGTGCAAAAGTTTTGCTGTCCCAATATTTTTCCGAGTAGGCGCGGTCTTCAATATTCAATAAGGTTTCGGTATGATGGTAATCGGCTCCGCTTAAGATAATATCAGCAGCTATGTGTTCGCCATTGACTAGCAGACCGCTCGCTTTTTTCTGAAAAACGAGTATTTTAGAAATGTTGCTATTTGTATGAATCTTTACGCCAAGTTCTAGAGCTAATTTTTCCATTGCCCGCACTACACTGTACATGCCGTTTTTGGGGTGCCAAGTTCCCAATCCGAAGTCTGCGTAGTTCATAAAACTATAAAATGACGGTGTGTCTGAAGGTTTTGCGCCTAGAAACAAAACAGGAAATTCTAAAATCTGAACAAGTTTCTGATTTTTAAAACGTTTGCGAACATCTTTACTGATGTTACTGAAAAACTGACCCACTTTTTTCGCAGTTTCAACGGTTACCAATTCTAAAGGTGAAACACCTGGATTGTATACGAGATCTTTGATTGCGATGTCATAGTTGCTTTTTGCTTCCGCCATAAAATCGGCTAATATTGCGCCGCTGCCTTTCTCGATCGACTCAAAAGTTTGGATGATTTCCTCTAGATTATCGGCAATGGTGACAAATTCGTTGACGCCAAAATAAACTTGATACGCTGGTGACAATTTCTGCAATTGATAGTAGTCGGAGGGTTTTTTGTTGAAGTCGGCAAAAAATCGCTCGAATACATCGGGCATCCAATACCAAGTTGGACCGATATCAAAGGTAAAACCGTCTTTTTTCAACTGCCGTGCTCTACCGCCAATGGTGGCATTTTTTTCATAAACGGTAACTTGATGTCCTTGTTTTGCCAAATAGCATGAGGCCGCCAAAGCAGAAAAGCCAGAG
>JBIKRP010000205.1:0-4767 GCA_044349145.1 Flavobacterium sp. | reverse complement strand
CCTTTAGAATTGGGCTATGATAAATGGACAAATAAACTCTACGGTAACAAAGAATTCCTGATGAATTGCGTGAATTATCTACTGGATGACAATGGACTTATTAACATTCGAAGCAAAGAAGTCAATTTGCCTTTATTGGATAAGGAAAAAGTCTACCAAGAGTATTCATTCATTCAAGGGATAACTGTCGGACTTCCAATCGTAATTTTGGCAATCTTTGGCTTCCTTTTTACTTATTTGAGAAAAAGGAAATACGGTGCTTAATGTTAATAAAATTCTTTTTTATATTTCACAGTTTAAGATATATTTGTAAAACGTAGGCCATTCCGCAATTGGAACGTAGACAATCAAAAAAAAGCAATAGAAAATGAAATTTATAGTATCGAGTTCGTACTTATTAAAGCAATTACAAGTGCTGGGAAGTGTTATCAATAGTAGCAATACCTTGCCTATTTTAGATAATTTCTTATTTGAATTGGATAACAAAACGTTGACAGTTTCCGCTTCAGATCTTGAAACTACCATGTCCGCCACCTTAGAAATCGATTCTACGAGCAAAGGAAGTGTTGCCGTTCCAGCGAAATTATTGTTGGAAATCCTCAAAACATTTCCAGAACAACCACTAACTTTTACTGTTGAAGAAAATAGTACGATTGAAATTAGTTCTAATTCTGGTAAATACGCCTTAGCCTACGCTCCAGGAGAAGAATTTCCTAAATCAGTCAATTTAGACAATCCTTCGACTACTTTAGTTCCGGCAGAAGTATTGGCAACTGCGATTAGTAAAACCATTTTTGCTGCAGGAAATGATGATTTACGCCCTGTAATGTCAGGTGTGTTTTTCCAATTTTCGCCAGAAGGATTGACCTTTGTAGCAACCGATGCACACAAATTGGTGAAATATGCGCGTACCGATGTAAAAGCATCTCAAGTTGCCGATTTCATCATGCCTAAAAAACCACTGAATATTTTGAAAAGTATTCTTGGCGCATCTGACGCGGAAATCAAAATTGAATACAATGATTCGAATGCGACTTTTTCTTTCGACAATTATATTTTGATGTGCCGATTGATTGACGGGAAATATCCAAACTACGAAGCGGTTATTCCAAAAGAGAATCCAAATAAGTTAATGATTGACCGCACGCAGTTCTTGAACTCTGTTCGTCGTGTTGCGATTTTCTCAAATAAAACCACACATCAAATTCGACTGAAAATCGCAGGCGCAGAATTGAACATTTCTGCGGAAGACATTGATTATTCTAATAAAGCAGAAGAACGTTTGACTTGTGATTATCAAGGAGACGATATGCAAATTGGATTTAATTCAAGATTCCTTTCTGAAATGCTGACCAACTTGCAATCGGATATGATTGTTTTGGAAATGTCATTACCTAATCGTGCTGGTATTCTTACGCCAGCAGATGGGCTGGACGAAGGCGAAACGGTAACAATGCTCGTCATGCCGGTAATGCTCAACAACTAACCCTAATAACCCAATAATATTTCCAAGCCGTAACATTTTTGATGTTGCGGTTTTTTTTATGGATGAAAGGCTAAAATGGGAATGTTGGTGTGAAAGGCTAACTTTCTTGACAAGCTCACGTCGAAAATTCGCTGGAAGAAATTTCTGTGATGGGTGGTCATCGCCAACATATTGATATGATATAAAGGAATAAACTCTAAAATCAGTCCTTCTTTATCGTCGCTTTCGATACAATGAAATGACACATCATGATTGCTAAACATCACTTTCCAATCATGAACGATAGCATCATCTACAGGATTTTCTTTAGGTTTAGCATACAAGCAATCCACATGGGAATGAAAAACCTTAGCAATGGCTAACGCTTTTTTTAGAACCTCAATTTCCTCGGTTTTGAACTCTGTAATAAACAGGATTTTCTTAATGGGTTGATATTTACAATCTTCTGGAATAGCAATTACAACTGAATTACAGTCATTCATCACTTTCTCAGTGGTAGAACCAAAAAATGTCGCCGCAAGGCCTGTTGCTCCTTTAGTACCCATAACAATATATTCAGCACCTTCTTTTTTCGTCAAATTGATAATATTGTCAATCAAGTCACCACTTTCAAGGACATTGCTCATCTTAACATGATTCAATTTATGTTTTGCCGCAATTTCATGTAATACTGGAATATGCCCTTTATAATTCTCAAATTGACTTAGTTCTGTTACTTCGTAAATCTCTGGTAAATAGACCGGTACATCCATATAATTCATAGTCGGATATTCATAAGTATGCAAAGTCACAATCTCAGAATTTGTGTTTTTTGCCAAATGCAAAGCATACAAGAATGCATTCTTGGAAATATCAGAAAAGTCGGTTGGAAAAATGATTTTTTTCATATCATCACGAATTTAGTTAACTGGAAATTGTCCGCTAAAGATACACCAGAACAATTTATTATTCAATGACAATTATCATTTTAACGTCAAACAAAAGCCAAATCTAGAAGGATCGACTTCAACTGCGAGAATCCGAAAGACTCAAAGGCATTTTTACTTACTTTTGCAAAAAAGAAACTACAAATGTTACATCATGATACTATCGTTGCACTTGCCACTCCATCTGGAGCTGGAGCGATTGCTATCATAAGAATTTCTGGGACACAATCTATTTCGATTGCTCAGCAGGTTTTTCAGTCGGTGAAAGGCAAAGATCTTCTCAAACAAAAATCGCATACGTTGCACTTAGGACATATTGTTGATGAAGGGAAAACGCTCGACGAAGTTTTGATTTCGATATTCAAAGGGCCTCACTCCTACACTGGCGAAAACACGATTGAGATTTCTTGTCACGGTTCGACTTTTATCCAACAACAAATCATACAACTATTACTGCGGAAAGGATGTCGCATGGCAACGGCTGGTGAATTTACACTAAGAGCGTTCTTGAACGGCAAACTCGATTTGTCGCAAGCCGAAGCGGTCGCCGACCTAATCGCGTCCGACAACGAAGCGTCGCATCAAATTGCCATGCAACAAATGCGCGGTGGATTCTCGAATGAAATTGCACAACTAAGAAACGAATTGTTGAATTTCGCCTCGCTCATTGAACTCGAATTAGACTTTGCCGAAGAAGATGTTGAGTTTGCTGATCGTACACAATTCAATGAGTTGATCCAACGTATCGAACTGGTTTTAAAACGCTTAATAGATTCCTTTGCGATAGGAAATGTGATTAAAAACGGAATCCCGATTGCGATTGTGGGCGAACCCAATGTCGGAAAATCAACGCTGCTCAATGCCTTATTGAATGAAGAACGAGCGATTGTTTCCGAAATCGCAGGAACGACACGCGACACGATTGAAGATGAATTAGTCATTGGCGGCATTGGGTTTCGATTTATTGATACCGCTGGAATTCGCGAGACAAAAGATGTTGTAGAAAGTATCGGAATTCAGAGAACTTTTGAGAAAATAGAACAGGCGCAAGTGGTTTTATTTTTGGTTGATGGCTATCGATTATTTGTTGAGGGTTCGATGGATTCTTTAGTTGTCGAATTCGGTAAAATACGAAATCAATTTCCACTGAAACCTTTGGTGCTCGTTCTAAATAAAATCGATCAATTGAATGACGAGCAATCAAAATCACTACTGGCGCAACTTACAACCTACAACTTACAACCTACAATCCTTTCTGCAAAACAAAAAATCGGTATCGAAGACCTCAAAAACCAACTGCTTTCCTTTGTCAATACAGGCGCTTTAAGGAATAACGAAACCATCGTAACCAATACGCGTCACTACGATTCATTGCACAAAGCACTGGAAGAAATTCAAAAGGTGAAACACGGCTTGCAAACGAACTTATCGTCCGATTTGATGGCGATTGACATTAAAGAAGCGCTGTATCATTTTGGCATGATTACCGGGCAAGTAACCAATGATGAATTGTTGGGAAATATATTTGCGAACTTTTGTATCGGAAAGTAATTGCACTAGCAATCTATAAAAACTTGTAAAAAATTATCTTAACCCGTTGGGTGAAATTAAATTAATTGATTTTTGATGTTATTTATTGGTCTGTCAAAGATAAATTTATTGATATATTGAACCAATGTTAATGCTGTTATTTTTGCTAAAATTCTAGTTTTAAAACCCTCAAAAGTTTTAGCATAATTTCTTCTAATTAAGAACTGGTCACATAATTGAGAAAATAATGTTTCTATTCTTTTTCTTGATTTTTTGAATATGTAAGGTTGTGGTTTATAATTCATTTGATTGATTCTTTTTGGTGTTTCTAATTTGATATTTGCCGATTGAAATAAATCTATTTGAATACTATCAGACAGATAACCTCTGTCTCCAAGTAATACACAATCAGACATTTGCTGTTTTATGTTTTTCAAAAAATGCACATCATGAACTTCGGCTTTAGTAATGTCTAATGAATGAAAAACACCAGTAACTGAGCAAACACCATGAAGCTTATATCCGTAAAACCAACTATTTTGGGAAGCACAAAAACCTTTGGAAGGTGCGGTTTCAAAATTGTCTTTACAGATCTTTATCCTGTTGTGTCGTGAAAATTTACATATCTCTAAAGGCATGCTATCAACAATAAAATAGTCTTCAAAACGAAGAAATTGAGCCGCTAATTTTGTTCTAATTTGTTCTGAAAACAAAAACAGCTTTTTTCGTCTTTTATTAAACTGACTTCGCTCAATTAAATTGGAGATTTCACCTGGAAGTAGCTGTTTGAAAAGTGAATTTTCACTGTCAATTGACATAAATTCC
>JBIKRP010000204.1:0-4768 GCA_044349145.1 Flavobacterium sp. | reverse complement strand
TTAGATCTTGAAAATGAAGAAATAACTTTGACCGAAGCCAGAAAAATCGAACCAGATTTTGAAATTGGCGAAGAAGTTTCGGAAGAAGTTAAATTAATTGATTTGGGGAGAAGAGCTATTCTCGCTTTGCGTCAGAATTTAATTTCAAAGATTCATGAACACGACAATACGAACCTATATAAACAATTTAAAGATTTAATAGGCGAGATTTATACAGCTGAAGTGCACCATGTTCGACCAAGAGTGGTAATTTTGATTGACGATGAAGGGAACGAAATTGTACTTCCAAAAGAAAAACAAATTCCATCAGATTTTTTCAGAAAGGGCGATAATGTTCGCGGAATCATAGAAAATGTAGAGCTAAAAGGGAACAAACCTCAAATTATTATGTCGAGAACTTCTGAGAAGTTTTTGGAAAAATTATTTGAGCAAGAAATTCCCGAAGTTTTCGATGGTTTGATTATGGTTAAGAAAGTGGTTCGTATTCCTGGGGAAAAGGCAAAAGTTGCAGTTGATTCTTATGATGATAGAATCGATCCAGTGGGTGCCTGTGTTGGAATGAAAGGATCTAGAATCCATGGAATCGTTAGGGAATTAGGCAATGAAAATATAGACGTGATCAATTACACAACTAATATCCAGTTGTACATTACTAGAGCTTTAAGTCCAGCGAAAGTTTCGTCAATAAAAATTAATGAGGAAACAAAAAGAGCTGAAGTATTCTTGAAATTAGAAGAGGTTTCAAAGGCAATTGGTCGTGGAGGTCACAATATTAAATTAGCAGGACTTTTAACAGGTTATGAATTAGACGTTATTCGCGAAGGGAATGTTGCTGAAGAAGAAGATGATGTTGAATTAACCGAATTTTCAGACGAAATCGATGGATGGATTATCGATGAATTTGCAAAAATTGGTTTAGATACAGCGAGAAGTATTCTGAAACAAGATGTAGATGATTTGGTGCGCAGAACCGATCTTGAAGAAGAAACAATACTAGATGTAATGCGTATTTTAAAAGAGGAATTCAACACATAAATAACGCACAACACAATTTAAAAGCACAAATAAAAAGGTTTTATGTCTGAAGAAAGAGTAATAAGAATTAATAAGGTTTTAAGGGAATTCAATATTTCGTTAGAAAGGGCAGTAGATTATCTAAAGGATAAGGGAATTGTTATTGATGCAAATCCAAATGCTAAAATTTCTGATAAGGAATATGGTATTCTTCAAGACCAATTTGCAGGCGATAAAGGCAATAAAGAAGCTTCTAAAGAAGTTGGCGAAGAAAAAAGAAAAGAAAAAGAGGCGTTGCGTTTAGAAAGAGAAAAAGAGGTAGAAGACAAACGCAAGTTGGACGAAGAACGTCACCGACTAGAGGTAATCAAAGCGAAAGCTGTTGTTTCTGGTCCAAAGCAGGTTGGTACTATCGATTTGACTCCAGCGAAGCCAGCCCCGAAAACCAAAGAAGTTGTGTCTCCAGAATTAGGAGTTGACAAAACGGTTGAAACTAAGGAAACAAAAGAAAAAACTGCAACGAAACCAATTGTTAATGAAAGTGAGAATGAAACTGAGTCGCCAATCGACGAATCCATTACTACGCAGTATCAAAAATTATCAGGCGCAACTTTAACCGGGCAGACCATCGATTTGTCTCAGTTCGAGAAGCCTAAAAAGAAAAAAGAAGAACCAAAGATAACTCCTAATAAACCAGGAGCAGCAGCTAGTGCAAACAGCAATAAAAATAAAAGAAAGCGAATTCCGCCGAAACCGGGAGAGACTAGATCGCCTGGTGACGGAACTGCAGGTTCAAATCCAAATAGAATATCTCCAAATACTGGTGGGAATGCCGCAAATAGAAGTGTCAAACCAGGATTTGTAAAAGGGAATCGACCAGCAATAATTGCTAAAGTCGAACCAACCGAGGAAGAAGTTAAGAATCAAATTAGAGAAACGCTAGAGAAACTTCAAGGGAAAGGCGGAAAATCTAAAGCAGCTAAGTATAGACGTGACAAACGTGAAACGCACCGTCAAAAATCAGATGATGAGCAAAGAGCGATTGAGGAAGGAAGCAAAACCATCAAAGTTACTGAATTCGTAACGGTAGGTGAAATAGCCACCATGATGGATGTGCCGATTACCAAAGTAATAGGAACTTGTATGTCACTTGGAATAATGGTAACGATGAATCAGCGTCTTGATGCAGAGACATTAAGTATTGTTGCTGACGAATTCGGCTATGAAGTTGAGTTTATTACTACCGAATTAGAAGACGCCCTTCAAGTCGAGGAAGATCGCGAAGAAGATCTCTTAACTCGAGCGCCAATTGTAACGGTTATGGGTCACGTTGACCACGGTAAAACCTCACTTCTAGATTATATTCGTAAAGAAAATGTGATTGCTGGGGAGTCAGGAGGAATTACACAACACATCGGAGCTTACGGAGTAACGTTGGATAATGGTCAAAAGATTGCGTTTTTAGATACACCCGGACACGAAGCTTTTACTGCAATGCGTGCACGTGGAGCGCAAGTAACAGATATCGCAATTATTGTAATTGCTGCTGACGATGATATTATGCCTCAAACAAAAGAAGCAATTAGTCACGCTCAAGCTGCAGGTGTTCCAATTATTTTTGCGATAAACAAGATTGACAAACCGAATGCAAATCCTGAGAAAATTAAGGAACGTTTGGCAGGAATGAACTTGCTCGTAGAGGATTGGGGAGGAAAAATTCAATCTCATGATATTTCGGCGAAATCGGGAATTGGCGTCAAAGAATTATTGGAAAAAGTATTATTAGAAGCGGAGATATTGGATTTGAAATCAAATCCGAATAAGTTAGCTTCAGGAACTGTGGTAGAAGCGTTCTTAGATAAAGGAAAAGGATATGTTTCGACGATTTTAGTTCAAAACGGAACTTTAAAAGTTGGGGATTATATGTTGGCTGGTAAACATCATGGTAAAATAAAAGCCATGCACGATGAGCGAGGTCATATTGTGAAAGAGGCTGGACCTTCGACTCCTGTTTCTGTATTAGGTTTAGACGGAGCAGCGACTGCGGGCGATAAGTTTAATGTTTTTGAAGACGAAAGAGAAGCAAAAGCGATTGCAGCAAAACGTACGCAATTGATGCGAGAACAATCGGTTCGAACACAAAGACATATTACCTTGGCAGAGATTGGAAGGCGTATTGCTTTGGGTCAATTTAAAGAGTTGAATATCATATTAAAAGGAGACGTGGATGGTTCGGTAGAAGCATTATCTGATTCCTTCTCTAAATTATCAACTGAAGAAATTCAAATCAATATTATTCACAAAGGTGTTGGAGCGATTACTGAAACTGACGTTATGTTAGCGTCAGCCTCGGATGCAATTATTATAGGATTTAATGTGCGTCCAGCTGGTAATGCTAGACAATTAGCAGATAAAGAAGAAATCGATATCAGAAATTATTCGATTATCTATGATGCGATTGATGACTTGAAAGATGCAATGGAAGGTATGTTGTCTCCTGAAATGAAAGAAGAAATTACAGGTACAGCTGAAATTAGAGAGATTTTCAAAATCTCTAAAGTTGGTTCAATTGCAGGTTGTATGGTAACCGATGGTAAGATAAATCGAAATTCTAAAATACGTATAATTCGCGAAGGAGTTGTTGTTTTTACGGGTGAATTGATTGCTCTGAAACGATTTAAAGACGATGTAAAAGAAGTTTCTAAAGGATATGATTGCGGTATACAAATTAAAAACTACAATGACATCGAACAAAACGATATCATTGAAGCTTTCCAAGAAGTTGCTGTCAAAAAGAAATTAAAATAGTAATAATAAATAAAAAAGCCTTCTTAATTGAAGGCTTTTTTATTTATTATTTGTTTGGTTTTATCAAAAATGCATTGGGATATTTTTTCTTGATTTCCACCAAATTCCTTTCAGATTCTATTCGAGATTTAAAGTTTCCTCCCCAAACTTTGTATGTGGGTGTGCTAAAAACAATTGTTCCATCATAGTTCTTGAATTCTTTCCTGAACTCGCTTAATGTTTTTTTGGCACTTTCACTATCACCGTTATAAATTTGAATTTTATATCGATCATTTACTGTTATTGAAGAATTTATTTTTCTTTTTTCGTTCAATAGTTGCTCAAATTTTGGATCCTGATTAAGTGACACATTACTTTCTTGGGCACTCAAATTTATACAACTTACACCTATGAATGAAGCAGTTAAAAACGCAAATTTTACTCTTAAAATTTTCATAATACCGTGATTTTTATACAAATGTACTATTTCTATTTTTATGCAAAAGATTTAACATTATTTAGAATTAATATAAATTGATATTTAAGAGTATTTTAAGGTTTTGAGAATAGTTCATAAATCGTATTTTTGTCCAAGTTTTAAAACAAGGTGTCCGTAAATACTGCATTTTCAGTAAAATTCGTCACCATTTTTAGTCGATAATCATTACAAAATATGAAAAAAGTGGGTAACCATAATTCGATTTCAAGAATTTTTATTTTCAGCGCAGCATTCTTGCTAACATTCTCCTTAAGTTCTATCGCGCAAAATGCCGCTCCGGCTGTTGCTCCAGTTGCTGATGTGGCTGCTGCTCCAGCTGCCGCAACTAGTGGTGCCGATCCTGTAAAAGGAAAAGAGTTGTTCAATACCAATTGTGCAGCCTGTCACAAATTGGATGCGAAGATGACTGGTCCAGCCTTAAGAGGTGTTGCCCAAAAATACGATAAGGCATGGCTTTATAAATGGATT
>JBIKRP010000203.1:0-4782 GCA_044349145.1 Flavobacterium sp. | reverse complement strand
GTAAAGTAGTTACTGAAAAGATTGTAAAAAAATAAAATAATTCTTCTAGGATTGCCAAATTTAAAGGTAATTGTGTTGCTGTAATTAATAGTAATACAATTACCTTTTTTACTTAAATCTTTATCCTTTTTTACTTAAATCTACTTTCATCGGCTTTTGGTGTCGTGCAACGACTAAAACTAACCTTTTACTGATATTTATTTAATTTCGTAAATGTCAAAACTACATCCATGAAAAATATTACCATAGGACTAACCGCCTTATTCTTTGCTGTATTTACCATTAATGCCAATGCTCAAACTATAGTTATCAATGAAATTCTTGCCTCAAATACAATTTCTATTCAAGATGAAGACAGTTCACGTCAAGATTGGATTGAATTATACAATACAGGACCTTCATCCGTAAATCTATTGGGTTTTGGATTGTCAGATGACCCTTTGCTTTTGTACAAATGGACTTTCCCTAATATTTCTCTTGGCGCAGGACAATATCTAATTGTTTGGGCTTCAGATAAAAATCGTTCTGTAGCTGGAAGTCCTTTACACACCAATTTTAAAATTAGTGCCTCCGGAGAAGCTCTATATCTTACAAACACCGCCGCAGTAACAATAAACACAGTTCCAGCTGTTAATTTACAGGCCGATATTTCTTATGGTCGGTTTCCAAACGGAACTGGTCCATACGTTTTTTTTGGAACTCCAACTCCAAACGCAGTAAATGCTGCCGTTGGATTTTCTGAAGCACTAAATCCTCCTGTTTTTTCTCAAGCATCTGGATTTTTGACTTCTGGATTTAATTTAACTATTTCATCGCCAGATTCCGGAACAACTATCTTATATACTTTAGACGGATCAGAGCCAGACGAGAATAATTTAAGTGGAACAACATACAATTATAGGAATCAATATGCTAGAAATCCGGGACAATCATTTGGCCCTTTTCTGTTCAATACTTTTCAAACCCTTACTTATACTGCGCCTATTGCTGTTGCTGATAGAACGCCGCAACCTAATAAAGTTTCCGTGATTTCCACGACTTATGACTTTACACCTCCTTATTTTCCCAACGGACCGATTTATAAAGGAAATGTAATTAGAGCAAAAGTGATTAAACCCGGTGCTTTATCTAGTAAAACTGTTTCAAAGAATTATTTTATAACGCCTGCAGGTCCGAGTAAATATTCGCTTCCTGTTCTTTCTTTTTGTTTCGATGAAAATGATTTATACGACTATGAAGATGGAATTGCAGTTGCTGGAATTGACTTTGAAAATTGGCGTCTTGCCAACCCAAATAGCACGCCAAGAAGGCAATGGGGAAATTATGAAAGAGACGGGATTGAAAACGAGCGCAAAGCGAATATGCACTATTTTGTTAACGGTTTAGAAAAAATAAATCAAGATGTGGGTATTCGAGTTCGAGGTGCGTTTTCACGTGTTTATCCAAGTAAATCATGGAATATTGCAGCTCGTTCTGATTTCGGCGATGATAATTTATCTTACAAGTTTTTTTCGGATGAACCGTATACTAGTTATGAAAGATTAAGTGCAAAAACTGGTGGAAGTGATTTTTACAATACAATGATTCGAGATCCTTTAAACCATCAATTGGTAAAGGACTTGAGAATGGATACTGAATCACATCAACCCATGGTCGTCTTTATGAATGGAGAATATTGGGGAATGCTAAATATGCGCGAGAAATATGACAACAATTATTTTAAGCAGGTGTACAATATTGACGATGTTGACTTGATTGAAAATCAAAATGCTGTTCAAGAAGGTGATATAGTTGATTATAATAACATGTATTCCTATATTTCGAGCAATTCCTTTACAATTGATGCTAATTATGCCTTCATCCAAACCCGAATGGATACGGATAATTTTATTGATTATTTCACTACAAACATTTTTGCTCAAAATGATGACTGGCCAGGAAATAATATCGTGTTTTGGAGAAAACGAACTGCTGGTTTTGTACCAAATGCGCCATACGGACATGACGGTAGATGGCGTTGGGCGATCCACGACATGGATAGCACTTTGGATGACTCGGATCACAATTCGCTGGCGGATGCAACTGCTACTAATGGAACAAGTCCTAATCCACCATGGTCTACGTTAATTCTCCGAAAATTACTAGAAAACAACACTTTTAAAAATGATTTTATCAATCGATTCGCCGATTTGATGAATACCAACTTTCTTCCGGCAAGGATAATCGCAAAACAAAATGAACTCGCTGCGGTTATTGCTCCAGAAATGCCTGATCAATATTTTAGATGGAAAGCGCCACTTAATAATAGCGATTGGCAATATCATTTAAATGAACATAGAGATTTTGCTAATGAAAGACCCTCGTTTCAGCGTTCTCACATCCGCTCTCAATTCGGCATTTCCTCAAACATCAATGCGACGTTGAATGTTTCGAATTACGATCATGGATATGTTAAAATAAGTACGATTGAAATTAAAGACGGAACTCCTGGTATTTCTGGAAATCCGTATCCATGGACCGGGATTTATTTTAGTGGTATTCCACTTAAACTAAAAGCCATTGCTAAACCTGGTTATGTCTTTAGCAATTGGACCGGAGCTTCAACAAGTACCAATGATGAGATTACCATTACTCCAACGGGTAATTTTTCTATCACTGCTGTCTTTGTTCCAGACGGAATTGTAGATGTTAGCGTGCCGATTTACTTCTGGATGATGGATGGAAATATCGTCAACGGGGCTCAATTGACATTCTTGAATTCTACCTATGAACTCGCTACTAATGGTGTGATTCAATACCAATCTTGTAACACGGGTTATCCCACGACCAACGCTGGGAAATCTTCTATGGAAAGAAGAAACAATCCAACAACGATTAATTACAGACAAGCTGTAAATGGAAATATTCCTTACGCTAGTAGCGATATGAGAGGGATTCAAATCAAACAACCTTTTCAAAGTGGTGGTTTAGAAAACACAATGGTCTTTAATTTCTCAACCCTTGGTTATAAGAAAATTAAGTTCTCTTTCGCTAGCGTTGACGAAGGTGCCGCCTCTGCAATCTCGATTGATTATGCCGTAAATGCCGGAGCACCTGTTTGGATAACCACTGGACTGGCTGCTTCATCGTTGCCTTTAACGGCTGCTTATCAGTTGTTTTCTGTTGATTTCTCCACGATTACTGCGGTGGATAATAATGCTAATTTCAAAATCCGTTTGCGTTTTACTGGTCCGAACATGACTGCCGATTTAGGTGCCCGCGTTACCTTTAATAACATTGCTGTTGATGGAGTGAAAATACCTTTGTCTTATGCGTCTCCGAATGTTTTCAACGTTGGTGCAGCCATTACAAATCTAGTTCCCTCAACCACTCAAGTAATGACCAGCTATAGTGTATCGCCAAATTTACCCAGCGGTCTTACCCTTAACACAACTACTGGTGTAATCTCGGGAACACCAACCGTGGCTGCTATTGCTAGTAATTATACCGTGACTGGAACTTATGCTAGCGGAACGGAAACTTTTAGTTTGAATATCACCGTGACCGACGGAGCGCCTACTGCTTTAACTTATGCTTCTCCGAATGTATTTACCAAAGGAACTGGTATTGCTGATTTAACGCCAACCTCTTCGGGAGGTGCAGTGGTAAGTTATAGTGTCGCTCCTGCTTTGCCTAGTGGGCTTTCCATTGACGCTTCAACTGGAGTAATCTCTGGTATTCCAACTGCAGTTACTTCAATTGCAACTTATACCGTTACGGCTACAAATTCAGGAGGAAGTACTTCCTTCGGCGTTGTTATTACCGTTAGAGATATCCCGCCGAGTGCATTGAGTTACCCTTCACCAAATACATTTACACGAGGAACCGCAATTGCGAGTTTAAGTCCAACTTCTTTTGGAGGAACAGTGATAAGCTATAGCATTTCACCAAGCTTGCCCACTGGATTGTTTTTCAACACTAGCACTGGAATCATATCAGGTAATCCTGCAGTGGTTAGAGCTACTTCAACCTATACAGTAACAGCTACTAATACTGGTGGTTCAACAACATTTGGAGTGGTGATCACAGTGAATGACGTGGCGCCGAGTGCTTTGAGTTACAACTCGCCTAACGTTTTTACACGTGGAACTACTATTTCAAGTTTAAATCCAACCGTATCTGGTGGAACAGTGACTAGTTACAGCATTTCGCCCGCTTTACCTACAGGATTGTCTTTTAGTACTTCAACAGGTAGAATCTCGGGTACGCCAACAGTAATTAGTGCAACAGCTACTTATACGGTAACCGCTACTAACACTGGTGGTTCAACAACGTTTGGAGTGGCGATCACAGTAAATGACGTGGCGCCGAGTGCTTTGAGCTACAACTCGCCTAATGTTTACACCATTGGTAATGCAATTTCTAATTTAAATCCAACTATTTCTGGTGGCGCAGTGACTAGTTATAGCATCGCGCCTGCTTTGCCTAACGGGTTGTCTTTTAATACTGCGACAGGGGTAATATCTGGAACGCCAACGGCACTTAGTGCAACATCTACTTATACGGTAAACGCTACTAATAGTGGTGGTTCAACAACGTTTGGAGTGGCGATCACAGTAAATGACGTGGCGCCGAGTGCTTTGAGCTACAACTCGCCTAATGTGTTTACTCGAGGAACTACTATTGCAAGTCTAAATCCAACTGTTTCTGGCGGAACTGTGAATAGTTATAGCATTTCACCTGCTTTACCAAATGGATTGTCTTTTAATACTGCAACGGGTGTGATTTCTGGAGCGCCTTCAG
>JBIKRP010000011.1:0-16125 GCA_044349145.1 Flavobacterium sp. | reverse complement strand
GAAATGTTTATGAAGTACGTCATTCCAGCGTTTTTTAATGGAGACAAAGATGGCATATTAGAACGATCAAAAATGACGGAAAACGGAAAGCTCACCAAACGATTTGCGTATTTGCAAGACTACGTCGATGGAAAATAGACGACAGTAGAAATATATAAAAGATCCTATCTAGTTTTTTCTAGGTAGGATTTTTACTTTCAGAAAAGTTGCTATCTTTAGTCAAATTTTTTTTATGAAATCTATCTTTTCGTTGATCGTTTTGTTTCTGTTTAGTGTTGCTCAGGCACAATCTGTTCAATCACCCTCGAAACAAATCACCCTCACATTTGACTTCGCTGAAAAAGGGAAACCAACCTATTCAGTAACATACAAAAACAAACCCATTATCCTTCAAAGTTACCTTGGCATTACATTAAAAAACGGAGCCGATTTGGCGTCACACTTCAAATTAGAAGATTATAAAACATCAACCTTCAATGAAACTTGGCAACCTGTTTTAGGGGAACAATCCAATATTGTCAATCATTATAATGAGTTGACTATTGCCCTTACTCAAATGGGGACTGCTAGAAAAATGAATATTATTTTCCGTGTTTTTGATGAAGGTGTCGCTTTTCGATATGATTTCCCTTTGCAAAAAGATTTGAATTACTTTACTATAGCAGAAGAAGTTACGGAGTTTAATTTAACCGATAATCACAAAGTATTTTGGTTGCCCGGAGATTTTGACAGCAACGAATATATTTACCAAGAATCGCTGTTTTCCGAAATTGATACGAAGAAGGTTGATTTGAAGAATGGTATCGGAATGAAATCCATCGCTGGTCAATTTATTGTGCAGGCGCCGCTGATGATGAAATCTAAAGACCGCATTTATTTGAATATTTTTGAAGCCGCGGTAGTCAATTATCCGTTGATGCATTTGGATGTTGATGTTTCAAAATGGAGTCTAAAGTCGCACTTGGTTCCCAATGCAGTAGGAGATAAAGCCAATGTACGAACGCCTTGTGCATCGCCCTGGAGAACCATCATGGTGAGCGATGATGCCCGTGATATCATCGGATCTAAAATGATTTTGAATTTGAATGAGCCTTCCAAAATTGACGACACTTCGTGGATTAAACCCATGAAATACGTAGGTATTTGGTGGGAAATGCATGTCGGAAAATCAACTTGGGATTATGCCGGTTCACAAAACGCACAGAACAAACCTAAAGATGGACTGAAACCCACTGGAAAGCATGGGGCAACGACGGAGAACACCAAAAAGTATATCGATTTTGCAGCAAAGAATGGTTTCGATGGCGTCTTAGTCGAAGGTTGGAATGTCGGTTGGGAAGAGTGGTTTGGTGATCGAAAAGAAGAAGTGTTTGATTTTGTGACACCTTATCCAGATTTTAATTTGCAAGAAGTCAATGATTATGCTAAGTCAAAAGGTGTCAAAATGATTATGCACCACGAAACCTCTGCATCGGTCTCCAATTACGAACGACATTTGGATCGAGCGTTCAACTTGATGAAAGCATATGGTTATCCAGCGGTGAAGACAGGTTATGTAGGATGGATTATTCCAAGAGGTGAATTTCATGATGGACAGTCGATGGTGAATCACTTCAATTTTGTGGCACAACGTGCGGCGGATTATAAATTTATGGTCAACTCGCATGAGAGTTCACGACCAACGGGCTACAGCAGAACGTATCCGAATTATATCTGTGCGGAAGCGGCGCGAGGCAATGAGTTTAATGCGTGGAGTGTCGGAAACCCGCCGATGCACGAAACCATTTTGCCATTCACTCGATTACTCGGCGGCCCCATGGATTATACGCCCGGCATCTTCGAAATCAAAATGAGTGCGTATAACAAAACCAAAACGGAGCAAGTGCATACGACTTTAGCGAAGCAATTGGCGTTATATGTAACGATGTACTCGCCTTTGCAAATGGCTGCCGATTTGCCTGAAAATTATGAGAAACATGCTGATGCCTTTCAATTTATTAAAGAGGTCGCGGTTGATTGGCAAGACAGTAAATATCTTGAAGCGGAACCTGGAGATTTTATTACTGTTGCCCGAAAAACAAAAGGAAAAGAATCTTGGTTTTTAGGTGCAATTACCGACGAGAATGCCAGAAACACTGAAATTAAATGTGACTTTCTTACACCAGGAAAAAAATACAAAGCCACGATTTATGAAGATGGAAAGGACGCTTCATGGGATACCAATCCGAAATCTTACGCTATAAAAACAATTCAAGTTACCAATAAATCAAAAATTAAATTACATTTAGCTCCTGGAGGAGGAACTGCAATTAGTTTCCAACCCATCAACTAACCAACCAAACCAAATTAATTATGAGTACACAAAACTTAAAAACCAATTGGGCACAGTTTATTCCGCTGGCAAGCGTCTTTTTCTTCTGGGGATTCGTGGCAGCCAGTAATGACATTTTAATTCCGGTGTTTAAAAAAGCATTCGATTTGACACAAGTGCAAAGTCAATTGGTTTCCTTAGCTTTTTATATTGCCTATACCGTTGGATCCTTGATTTATTTATTGATTTCTTACTTAACCAAAGGCGATTTGATTAATAGAATTGGCTACAAAAATTCATTGGCATTGGGGTTGGGAATTTCCGCTTTGGGAACCTTGTTGTTTTATCCTGCGGCTAATAGCGGTTCATTTACTTTGATGCTTTGTGGATTGTTTACTGTTGCCTTGGGTTTTTCTCTACAACAAACCGTGGCGAATCCATTAGCCATTGCTTTAGGTCCAATTGCCACTGGTTCGCAACGTCTTACGCTCGCCGGAGGAATCAATAATTTAGGTACGACAATCGGTCCACTTATCGTAAGTTTTGCCATTTTCGGATCGGCGACTTCCAGCAATACAGACATGAGCATCGAGAGTGTGAAAATTCCGTATTTGATTTTAGGATTGGCCTTCTTAGTCGTAGCGATTCTTTTAAAGTTCTCCTCTTTACCTGATAAGCCACAAGCCATTGTTGAATCGGAAACTGAAGCAGCTTCGTCTCGCAGTTCTGCCTTGCAGTATCCGCAATTGGTGTTGGGAATGATTGGTATTTTTGTGTATGTAGGTGTTGAAGTTTCTACCGCTAGTAATTTGCCAGCGTATATGGAAAAAAATCTCGGCTTCATGACCAAAGATATTGCGCCGTATATTTCATTGTATTGGGCGAGTTTGATGATTGGTCGATGGACGGGAGCTGTTGAAGCGTTTACAGACAATATGAACCGACAAAAAATACTCCGATTTATCGCACCCTATTTGGCTTTTGGCGTTTTCTTATTTGTAAATGCAGTAGCGAAACATGACTTGACTCCATTTTATGTCTATGCGCTCGTCATCCTAGTTTTGATTGTTGCCGATATGGCTAGTAAAGGAAATCCAGCTCGGATGTTATTCATTTTCTCTGGATTAGGAATTCTGGCACTACTAATTGGAATGGCAACAGATGGCATGATTAGCGTTTACGCCTTTACCAGCGTTGGATTATTCTGTAGTACTTTATGGCCTTGTATTTTTACCTTGGCAATTAGCGGCTTAGGGAAACACACCAGTCAAGGCAGTAGTTTCTTGATTATGATGATTATGGGCGGTGGATTTATTAGTTTGTTGCAAGGATATATTGCCGATGTTTCGACCATTCATTCCAGTTATATTGTGGGTGTACTTTGTTTTGTTTATTTGGCTTATTACGCATGGAAAGTGAGTAAAATATTGAAAAGCCAAGGCATTGATTTTGATCAGAAAGTCAGTGCCGGGCATTGATTACCTGCATCTTATGATAAATAAAAAAAGCCACTTTTCAGTGGCTTAATTTTTATTTTTGCTTGTATCTTTTGTCTGGAGTTCCGTCTTTTTTCAAAACTACTTCTTTAGCTTCTTTGTATCGCTTGTCTGGTGTTCCGTCTTTTTTCAAAACTACTTTTGTGTCTTTTGCTTTTTTGTCAGCTGTCTTCACTTCTTGTTTAACTGCTTTTGCCGTGGCATCTGTATTCTTTGCAGTCTTAATTTCCTGTTTTACTTCTTTAGCAACCGCATCTGATTTCTTCGCAGGTTTCTTAGAGCTCTCTTGAGCAAATCCTGAAACTGCAAATCCTAACATGGCAATGACTGCCAACATCACTTTTTTCATTTTTTTATAATTTAAGATTGATAAGCTAATGTACAAATCAAATTCATACGCAGCAGTTCATAAAACCTAAATTTTACTTAAATTCGAAAGATTCCGCCAAAAACAAGAATACGTTGAAAAAAGAAGAATTCCTGTGATGCCCGATCTGATGGGTCGTACGTTGTTCTGATATCTGGCATATTGATATAACCGCCTTTCAACTCACCTTGTACGTAAAAATACTTGAATATCGTAATGTTGATTCCTGCCTTTAGCGAAACCCCAAATCCAGAAACGTGAAAGTCATCATGCCTTTCTTTACCAAGAACTGTGGCATTGGTCTTTGGATATAAAACGCCACCGCCAATTCCCTCAGTCAGATTGATTTGAATCTTATCCGTATTACCAATTCTAAGCAGTTTGGAGACATCATCAAATCTTGAAACCTCAGTATGAATGTAATTCAAGCCATCGGTATGCTCGAAAGTCAAAAAATCTTCCGTAAGCAAGGTTTGGTTATTTGGCAAAACTTCACCATATGAGCCGTATTTCGGATAGTAACCACTTAAGTTAACTGCTCTGTCTTGAAAAATGACATATTTCATGTGATCAACACCAATCGAAATACTATAATTATCAGATACAAAATAACCCAATCTGAAATTGGTTTGTGGAATGGTCATCCTTAACGGATTCACATAGTCGCAATGCCAGCCCTTCGACTTATCCTTCGCTTCTACATTTTGGACTGTAAAGTTATAGTCAGCACCTGTAAAAGTAATGTCTGACTTCGAAAAACTTTCATTATTTCCTCCCCAAGCAACAAAAAATTTACCTTTGTTGTGAGACGTGTACTTTGGCTGTATTGTTACTGATTCTTGTGAAAAAGCATGGTTTGAAAAGCACAGAATGCTAAGAACAGAACAATAGAAATTTTTCAAAAGGAGTTTGGTTGCTTAGAAAGCATTAATTGTTTTTCGGATGGCTACAAGTTTTGTCATCAATCCTTCAAACAAATCTAAATGGAGCATATTGGCACCGTCGCTTTTGGCATTGGCTGGATCATAATGGGTTTCTATAAAAATACCGTCAACACCAACAGCAATTCCAGCTTTGGCAACAGTTTCAATCATGTCCGGTCTTCCTCCCGTCACACCAATCATTTGATTGGGTTGTTGCAAAGAATGGGTCACATCAAGAACTGTTGTAGCGTATTGTTGCATCGTCGGAATTCCTCTGAAATCTACAATCATATCTTGGTAGCCGAACATCGTTCCGCGATCGGTGACCATTACATTTTCATTGTGACAATCAAGTACTTTTTGAACGGCATGTTTCATACTCTCTGGACTCATAAATTGCCCTTTTTTTAGATTGACTACTTTTCCGGTGTTGGCTGCCGCCACTACCAAATCAGTTTGTCTCACTAGAAATGCGGGAATCTGTAAGACATCGACGTACTGAGCAGCCATTGCTGCGTCTTCATTAGTATGAATGTCTGTAACGGTTGGAACATGAAAAGTTTCTGAAACTTTACGCAAAATTTTCAATGCTTTTTCGTCGCCAATTCCAGAAAAACTATCTATTCTTGAACGATTGGCTTTCTTGAACGATCCTTTAAAAACGTACGGAATTTCAAGTTTATCTGAAATACCCACTAATTTTTCCGCTATTCGCATGGCCATTTCTTCGCCTTCAATAGCACATGGACCTGCTAATAAGAAAAAGTTACCACTATCTGTATGCTTAATTTGAGGTATGTTGTGTATGTTCATGGTCAAAATTTAATGGCGCAAATATACTTAGGATAGATGAGTTTTTGGTGAAGTTTGGCTTTTTTTTGGGAGCTTTCGCCAACTGTTCGCAAGACCTGATTACAGCGAATTGACCGAGCGAATATCCTTAAATCAATATTTTGTGAGGTAATCTTTTGCAGTGAAAACCGTTACAAAAAGATTTCCGCTACCGCTTAGCTAGGGCTATTGGGAGTAGATGAAGTTTATTTTGCGGTAAAACCCACGGGAACCATTAGCGCTCCTTTTTCATACGAATTAAGATAGAGTACAACGGGTTTTTTCTGCCCTTCCCAAGTGATGCTGTATACATCTAAGTATGCGACACCCATTTCAGATTTGGTGTTGGGAAATGGACAACAAATCCCGGTTTTTGTATAGCTAATCTTTTCTCCTTTAGGTCCAGCCAATGCATTCAAAAAACGTTCTTGGTTTTCTTTTGCGGAAGCGACATTTTTATAAAAAACATTAATAGGATAGTCTTTGTCGTAGCCGTACTTTTTGTCTTTGCTGTAGGCCGTTACAATAAATGTATTTGCTGCACTCACTTTTGGGATTTCCGCAAGATTATCTACGTTCTTCAAGGTGGATTGCGTGCTCGTGCAAGCGCTCAAAATCAATGAAAGCATGACAATAAAAAGACTATTTTTCATTCGAATCGATTTTAGTTTTTAATACAAATGCGATTATGGCGGAGGTTAGTACTCCAAACGAGAAAGCGCCAAAAATTCCTTGAATTGTGTAGCTTTTCAGATTGAAATACATTTCGGCTTGACTTTGTGTTTGGATTTTATGAGCAACCACATATTTAATGATATTTTCGAAAAAGTGCGGTGTGATATAAGTAAAAGTAATTGATTGTACCATTGGACTCAAAACCGCCACCACCGTTGATAGCAACATACCTGAAATAAAACCTTGTTTCCAATTCATACTCCCATTGTAGTAATTTTTTTTCTTGTCTGTTAAGGCAATGAAATAAAGTCCAATAGCGACAAATGCAAATAAATTGGTATAGATGGCTTGTTTACTAATGAGCTCATCGTGCCATCCCATTGTTTTCTCGAAGATCATCCAGACTAACGAAACAATACTAAATTGAATTCCCCATCTGATTTCGATTGCAAACTTCTTCATGTTATTTTAGTTTATTGCTGTCCAAAATTACTAGTTTATTTTAATACCTCGATATTTTCAATTAAAAATCAAATGAATTATTAAATTTGTAAAAAAACGGAAACCATGGATTTTCTTTTTCAAACTTGGCATTGGTCAATTACGGGGTTCTTGATCGCGATGATTATGCTGACACTCAATTATTTTGGTAAGGTTTTCGGCATGTCGTCGAATCTGCGGACACTTTGCACTATGGCAGGAGCAGATAAATTTGCTGACTTTTTTAAGTTTGATGCCAAGACACAATATTGGAACTTAATGGTCATTTTGGGAGCCATGATCGGCGGATTTGTAGCGGTTCATTTTATGAGTAATCCTTCTAACGTGTCTATCAATCCGAAAACTATTGTGCAACTTCAGGCAATGGGCATAGACGCTCCAAATGGAAAATTATTGCCAGACCATTTGTTTGGAAATGATGTTTTCCAATCGCCGAAGATGATTTTTATTTTGTTGATTGGCGGACTTCTGATTGGTTTTGGATCCCGTTATGCCGGCGGTTGTACTTCTGGTCACGCGATTGCAGGCATGAGCAATTTGCAACGACAATCTTTGAAGGCCGTTATCGGTTTTTTTGTTGGGGGTTTATTAATGACCCATTTTATTTTCCCTTTAATTTTCTAAGCAATGAAGTCGATAAAATTTATTCTAATTGGATTCCTTTTCGGTATCGTCTTGACGAAATCAGAAGCAGTTTCGTGGTATCGTATTTATGAAATGTTTCAATTCCAATCGTTTCATATGTACGGCATTATCATGGTAGCCATCATGGTTGGTTTAGTAGGCCTTCAATTGATAAAACGAAATGAAATCAAGAACAGTAAAGGAGCGCCGATTACGATTGCCGACAAAGAAAAAGGATCCTTTCGCTATTGGATTGGTGGATTGTTTTTTGGTTTAGGATGGGCGCTTGTCGGATCTTGTCCTGGACCCATATTTATACTTCTAGGTGCTGGTTTTTTGCCAGTTGTTTTTGTGCTAATTGGCGCACTTTTGGGGACATTCTTGTACGGAGTAGTCAAAGATAAATTACCTCACTAATAATACATTTTTTAGATAATTTCTGCACTTAATCCAGCTTCCAGCAACTGCGTACATTGCGGTTTTAATTCGTCAAAAGAGCCGGTTTTTACGGTGCATTTGCCTTTATAATGGACTAAAATCGCGCATTGTTCTGCTTGCTCTGAGGTATGTTTACAGACTTTGATTAAAGTATCAATGACGTGATCAAAAGTGTTGACGTCATCATTATAGAGAATGATTTCGTTATTGACGTCGACAGCTTCAAGAATGGAAGTTTGTCTTTTTGTTTTTTCAATAGTTGCCATGTGCTTTATTTTTCTGAAAATAATTGATTAACAGCGGTTTAAAAATTTAAATGCTAATTTACATATTTCAACGAAACCCAGTTATTTCTCTGTATTTTTTTTACAAATTTTAACCCTTTTTCGGTGCAAGATGCATCAATAAATGGAATGTCTTCTTCGTAGAAACCGCTTAACAAAAGAACTCCATTCTTATTAAGACAAGCAACATAGCTTTGCATATCATTGAGTAAAATGTTACGATTGATATTGGCTATAATCAAATCATATTTTTGGTCAATGAGTAAAGACGCATCACCTTCGTAGACGCTAATATGTTTGCAGTTGTTTCGCTCGGCATTCTCAATGGAATTCAAATAACACCAATTGTCGATATCAATGGCGTCAATGGGTTGTGCACCTTTCATTTCCGCGAGAATTGCTAAAATAGCAGTACCGCAGCCCATATCTAATGTTTTCATATTGGTGACATCGATTTCCAATATATGTTGGATCATCATATGCGTAGTTTCATGATGTCCAGTTCCGAAACTCATTTTTGGTTCGATGATGATATCATATTCCGCATTAGTTTTAGGGTGAAAAGGCGCCCGAACATGACATTGACCATCTACATCGATGGGATCAAAATTCTTTTCCCATTCTTCATTCCAGTTGACTTGGTCAATTTCTTCGATGGTATATGAAATGGTAAATTGAGGAGAATTCAATACAAATACCTCTTCCAGAATTGATTCCGTCCAAAGCTGCTTTTGAATAAAAGCGGTGACTCCGAATTCGCTTTCGACAAAGCTTTCAAAAGGCAATTCGCCTAGTTCGGCGATTAGGATTTCTGAGCCCAATTCTTTTGGTTCGATAGTAAAATGATAACCTAAATATACGTTTGACATGTTCTTATTTAAAGCGTTAGCCACGAATTCACGAATGTCAATTATTTTAATTCGTGAATTCGTGGCTAAACTATTTTATTACATTTATATTGCATTAACAATGGCGGCAAAATCTTCCGCTTTCAAAGCAGCTCCGCCAATCAATCCGCCATCGACATCTGGCTTAGAAAAAATTTCTTTAGCATTGTCTGGTTTTACACTGCCACCGTACAAAATAGAAACACTTTCTGCGACATCACTTCCGTACGCTTTACGAATAGTTTCGCGAATAAATTCGTGCATTTCTTGCGCTTGCTCTGGACTTGCTGTTTCCCCAGTTCCAATCGCCCAAACAGGCTCATAGGCTAGGACTAAACTTTCCCAAGCGTCTTTATTGAGATGAAATAGTCCGTCGCGCAACTGGTTCTCCACCACATTGAAATGTTGCTTACTTTGTCGGTCTTTGAGCTCTTCCCCAAAGCAGAAAATCACACGCATTTGATGTTGAAGCGCCTTGTCTACTTTGTAGGCAATAATAGCATCGGTTTCGTGAAAAATAGAACGTCTTTCTGAATGACCTAAAATGACGGTGTTGACGCCAATACTTTTGAGCATGTCAGCAGATATTTCACCAGTATATGCACCATTTTCTGATTGATGCATGTTTTGGGCCGCCACAACAATATTCGTAAATTCTACGTGATCAACTGCTGATGCAAGATTTACAAATGTTGGAGCGACAATGATTTCTACTTCCTTATCATTCGGCAATTGATTGATTAATGCGTTGAGTAAGTCTTCGGTTTCTTCCGCATTTTTATTCATTTTCCAATTTCCAGCTACTATTTTATGTCTCATTATTTTAGTGAATTTAAAGTTGAATTGATGGTTTCAAAATCGGTTTCTATGGCTCTGTATAATACAATTTTTCCATTTTTATCTACAACAATATAGCGTGGAATCCAATCTAAGTTGATAGCAGTTCCGAAAGCACCTTTCATACCGTCGTTTGCCATGTAGTGATCCCCTGTAAGTGCATATTTTTCAATTCCTAATTTCCATTTATCGGCGGTTTTGTCCATAGAAATAAAGACGTAATCAACATTTGGATTATTGGTTTGTAGCTCTTTTACTTTAGGCATTGCTTTTACGCAATCACTGCACCATGAGGCCCAGCATTCTATCAAAATAGTCTTGCCTTGGTGTTTCTTGAGCACATCTTTAAATGCCACTTGAGTTCCGTCAAAAGAAAGTAGATTTTCGATGAGCGCCTCTTCAGAAAAATCTGATTTTTGCGCTTTTATGCAAGAGGTTGCGGAAAATAGCATTATTATGTAAGCTAGTAATTTTTTCATTAGGCGCTTTTATTGACGAAAGTGAGTTTATAGAGAGAAAACTGTTCCAGGAAAATGTATTGTTTTTATTGGATTACTTCACTAGGATTTATTGTTAATCAGTCTCTACTTCACGGCTTTTTCGGAAGTCATTTTCATCGAGAAAAACATGTTTTGTTCTTTTTCGTTTTTGAGGAAAATATTGCTTCTTGACCGTGTAAACAAAAACGATGGTGGTAACCGCCATTATTACACATCCTAAAACGATATTAAAAGTTGCTCCTAGCGGTGGTTTCTCCATAGAAGCCACGTAATTTAATAGGTAGTAACCAACTAAGAAAGCCATGATGCATACCAATATCGTAATATTGTTTCTTTTTTTTCTCGCTTTTCTTGTTCTTTCGATGCTCGCTTGACTTTGACTTCTCTTTCTCGGTCCGGTGTGTTCAGCCATGATTTTTTAGAAATTGGAAGGTTATAATTTTAATAACGCTTGGTCATTATAATGCACTTTTTGAATAATGGTTCCCTTTTTCATTAACACTACACTTGGATTTGCTCGTTCAATGGTCTTAAGTGTCGTCCCGTCGCAAAAGTAAAAGTCAAATGTAAAACCAAATTCCTTTTTTGTTTTTTCTATATCCGTTTCCGATGATGCTGTCATAGCAATTACTTTATAGCCTTTTGCTTTTGCTTTTTGATGTAGACCTTCTAAAATGGCAAGGCCTTTTTTATCTGATTTTGATAAGTCATACGTTACGAATAATAGCAATTTTGGTTCTTCCAAGAGTTCGTCTTTGTAGTCTGAACCCTCTTTCTCCATAGTAAAATCATGGATAGGAGGTTTGTAACCTTCGGAAACGATATGATCAATTCGTTCTACGAAAGTAGCTCCAGCTGGGATATTCATTAAATCTTTTTCAGTGAAATTTTTATTGACACCATTTACTTTGTACACAAAAATCATTTCAACCACCGTTTTTGGTGCGCCTTCTGGAATTTCCATTCCTTTTTGAATATTAGTTCCGACTTTATAAGCTCTAAAATCCTTTAAGGGTAAATGATTCAAAACCCAATATCCCATAAAACCACAAAGAACAGCGGTCAAACTCACTAAGGCATTTCGGAAATTGTTATTGAAAAGCGGTTTTACTTTTTTAATATTTAAAAACAAAATGGTAATGAAGAATAACAAAATGACATCCTTTGTGAAGGATTGCCAAGGTGTTAGTTTTAGTGCGTCTCCAAAGCAACCACAGTCCGTAACTTTATTGAAATAAGCAGAATAAAAAGTTAGGAAAGTAAAAAACACGATCATCAGGAGTAAACTCCATATTGTAAATCTTGATTTGAAACCGATGATTAACATAAAACCCAAAACCGTTTCGAAAATCACCACAAATACAGCAATGGCTAATGAATAGGGGACAAAAACCGGAAGGTTCAAAACAGTTTCACTGAAGTATTCGGCTAGTTTGTATGAAAATCCAACAGGGTCATTCAGTTTGATTAATCCAGAAATAATGAATAATAATCCAACAAAAATTCTAGAAAATTGTACTAATATGTTCTTCATTTGATAGGTTTAATTTGGAATAGTAAATATAAACTAAAATTGTAGTAAAAAGAAAACGAAAAAAGATAAAATTAAGATTTTGATTCTAGAAGAATCAATGCAAAAACAGCATAATTAATCATGTCTTGGTAATTGGCATCAATGCCTTCCGAGACAATTGTTTTTCCTTTGTTGTCTTCAATTTGTTTCACGCGGAGCAGTTTTTGGAGTATCAAATCGGTCAGGGAGTTGACCCTCATTTCTCTCCACGCTTCCCCATAGTCATGATTTTTGTCTTCCATTAAGGATTTTGTGGTAGCGACTTTGGCATCGTAAAGTTCAACGGCTTTTGAAGTTTCCAAATCAGGTTGTTCTGCAACGCCTAATTCAAGTTGAATCAGTGCCATAATTGAATAATTGATGATTCCAATAAATTCGGCTTGTTCATCTTCCTCAATCTTTCGAACTTCATTTTCTTGTAAACTCCTAATGCGCTGAGCTTTGATATAAATTTGGTCCGTTAAAGAGGGTAATCGGAGGATTCGCCACGCACTTCCATAATCTTTCATTTTTTTTACAAAAAGGTCGCGACAAATGGTTATTATAGCATCATATTCTTGTGAAGTATTCTTCATTATTATTGCAGTATATTTGTACTCAAAATTTTTACCTAGGTTCGGTCGTGTCACACGATTTCGGGTCAAAAATAGCTTTTTTTTTTGGATGTAAATCTATTTTTATAATTTACCATGACAATTAATTGCCTCGGACAACTCATTGATTTAAGTTCCCCAAAAGTAATGGGGATATTAAATGTTACCCCAAATTCATTTTATGATGGAAATCGTTACAATAGCGAGAACTTGATTTTGGCGCAAGTTGAAAAAATGCTTTCGGGAGGTGCTACATTTATCGATTTGGGAGCCTATTCTAGCAAGCCCAATGCGGAATTGGTTGCTGAAGAGGAAGAAATTGCCCGCTTGATTCCAGTGCTGCAATCAATTTTGAAACATTTTCCTGAAACGATACTTTCAATCGATACATTTAGGAGTCATGTGGCAAAAATTAGTCTCGATTCGGGCGCTGCAATCATCAATGATATTTCGGCTGGAACTATGGATGAAAATATGTTTGGGGTTGTTGCCCATTTTCACGCACCGTATATCATGATGCATATGCGCGGAACACCTCAAACAATGACTGGTATGACTGATTATGAAGATATTATAAAGGAAATGCTTTATTATTTTTCGGATAAAATTGACAAAGCAAGAAGTGTTGGGATTAACGATTTGATCATTGACCCCGGCTTTGGTTTTGCAAAAACGTTGGATCAGAATTATGAGGTTTTGCAAAAATTGGAGTTGTTTCAAAATCTTGACTATCCGCTTCTGGTTGGAATTTCTAGAAAGTCAATGGTGTATAAAGTATTAGAATCCTCCGCTGATGCTGCTTTAAATGGAACGACCGTTTTAAACACAATTGCTTTATCGAAAGGCGCAAATATTCTTAGAGTTCACGACGTAAAGGAAGCGGTTGAAAGTGTGAAGCTATTTGAAAAAATGACTACAAGATTGTAAGACTTTAGGATGAGGAGAAAATCCGAGTACGACCATCAAAAAGATTACTGATGATGGTAAGGTTCGTTTTTTAGAATTGTAAAAGCACGATACAGCTGTTCAATAAAGAAAAGCCGCACCATTTGATGCGAAAATGTCATTGACGAAAGCGAGATTTTGCCTTGCGCTTTTTCGTATACTTCTGATGAAAACCCGTAAGGACCGCCTATGACAAACACCAAGGTTTTGATTCCAGAATTCATTTTCTTTTGCAATTCGCTTGCAAAATCGATACTTGAGTAGTTTTTTCCGTTTTCGTCTAACAGGATTAATTGATCGGTAGAACCGATTTTAGACAAAATCAATTCGCCTTCTTTTTCCTTTTGTTGACTTTCAGATAGGTTTTTGACATTTTTGATGTCGGCCAAAATTTCAAATTCAAACTTGATATAAAAAGACAATCTCTTTTGATATTCGTCAATCAAGAGTTGCAGGTTTTTATGGTCGGTTTTTCCAACGGCAATGAGTTTAATATTCATAAACTACTCCTCATTATCTTTTCCAAAAATAACATTTATCAGTAGCGCTGAAATGGCGCCAATAGCAAAAATCGAGAGAAATTCTATGGTACGAATTTCCTCTGTACCTGACATTCTTCCGTAGTTAACTAAAGCGAGTAGGAGTAGTACGGTGAGAATTATTTTCTTTTTTTTTGTATTCATGTTGTTGTAAATCGTAATTCAAATGTAGTGAACATTTTCATTTCGTTCGATTTTTGGGTTAGAATATTGCTATTTGGCTTTGATTGAAGGCCAATCTTGAAAGGTCATTTCGAATTTTATTTCGTTTTTCCCGTTTAGGCCAACTTCGGTCCAACCTGATTTACGGTAGAAATCCGCTGCTCTTGAATGGGGTTCAGTTCCCAACCAAACGGTAGTTTTTGTTTGCTCGAAGTACCAGTTGATCATCGTGTCGTGCAACTTTTTTCCGATTCCCTTTTTCTCAAATTGAGGATCCATAAACAAAGCCCAAATGTCATTTCCCAGTAAGTCAACGATGGCGAATCCAACGATTACAGAATCTACTTCATATACCCAGCCTTTGCCTTGGATGAAACAAAATTTGGCATAGTCGTCTTCAGGAATTAACTCAGGGTCGGACAAAGTGTTTTCCTTGACAGACATGCGAATTTCCATTAGCTTCGGAAAATCTAGTAAAGTTGCTTCTCTAATGTTTGAATCCAAGATCATTTTTTAAGGAATAAGTCTCGCACAGCGGCCGCCGTTTCGTAGTATTTTGTATTGCCTTCATAGGCAGTGTGAAAGAATTTCTTTTTATTGATTGCGGTAAAATAGCCCGTTTGGCTTGAAAATGAGGTTGCCTTACCCTTAATGTAAAATCGTATCGATTCGATATCTACTTTTTGCAATCGAGTCATTTCCGGCTGAGAAAAAGCATAGTAAGAGACCATTTGATTGCCTTCGATTGTTCTTAGACCTTTGTCGGTGCAAACAATCGCCGTAAAATCTTTTAAATCAACATAAATGTTTCCGGTAATGGAAAATGAAGGATTGTTGGTTTCTACTGCAATTTTGAGATAGCCGCCTTTGTCTGATTTGGCAATTTGAATTGTTGCGATGCCCGACAAAACATAATTGTCACACATAAAATTCCAAATAGGCGAGGCAGGATATAATTTAGATTGAACGGTCATCGATTCTTGACCAAGAAGCACGGATGTTATGAAATAGAAAAAAAAGGCTGCCGATTTTTTGTTCATACTTCGTTTTAATTCGTTTTCCTTTTTTGTTGTTTAATAGTGTGCCAACGGACAAATCTTTATGTTGCCGTTCGTTACTTATTAATGAAAATATCCTTCCAATCTTTCGAATTGACCGAAGCAATTTGCTTGCTTTTGTTTACCGTCACTCGCAATTCTTTATTGGTCTCAAAAATAGTTAAAACTATGCACTTTAGTGCATTTTGCTTTCAGCTTCTAAAAATGGTATATTTGTTTGATGGATTTTCAAAGAACAAATGGTCATTCAGTATCTCGTCTCACAGCTCATATAGTTTGGGTTACAAAGTATCGTTATGCAGTTTTGGAAGGTGACATAAAAGTGAGATGTAGGACAATATTAATACAGATTTGCGAGGCAGAAGATATCCAGATTTTAAAAGGAGTAGTTTCAAAAGACCATGTTCATATGCATATCGAGTATCGCCCATCTCAAGATATTAGTTCAATAGTAAAGTTGATGAAGGGACGTTCGTCAAGGAAACTTCAGATGGAATTTCCTGAATTGAAAAAAAGGTATTGGGGTCGTCATTTTTGGGCTATTGGTTTTGGATGTTGGAGTACAGGAAATATCACAGATG
>JBIKRP010000202.1:0-4790 GCA_044349145.1 Flavobacterium sp. | reverse complement strand
TGTGGTGAGGGCACTCAAGTACAATTAAGAAAACACAAGATTAAGTTTTCGAAGATCAATCATATTTTTATTTCGCATCTTCATGGAGATCATTTTTATGGTTTGATTGGACTGGTTTCTACCTTTATGTTGCTGAATCGAACCAATGACTTGCATATTTACGGTCCGAAAGGAATTAAGGAAGTCATTACGCTGCAACTTCGACTTGCTAATTCGTGGACGAATTATGGTTTGTATTTTCATGAACTGGAATCAAAGGAAAGTGAAATTGTATTTGAAGACGAGAAAGTTTTGGTCAAAACAATTCCACTGCGACACAGAATTTATACCAATGGTTTTCTATTTATTGAGAAAATTGGCGATAGAAAGTTGAATGTCGATGCGGTACAACAATATGAAATTGATACTGTTTATTACCAGAAAATTAAAAACGGAAAAGATATCACTTTGGAAGATGGTCGCGTAATTGAGAATAAATTACTGACCTTTGATCCCGAGAAACCGAAGCGATATGCTTTTTGTTCAGATACGATGTATGATGAAGCAATAGTGCCATACATAGAAAATGTGACAGCGTTGTATCATGAGGCTACATTTTTGGAGTCGGAAGCGGAAAAGGCGCCCATTACGATGCACAGTACGGCAAAGGAAGCGGCGAGAATTGCGTTGAAAGCCAATGTTGAACAGTTAATTTTGGGTCATTACTCAACCAGATATGCAAGTATTGCGTTATTTAAAGAAGAAGCCGAAACTATTTTCCCCAACATTCTTCTCGCGGATGATGGTGCCACTTTTGAATTTTAGCGTATTGAAGACTTGATGTACAAGACAATCTTAGTACTTTAGCACTTTAGAAACATAGAATCAGTAAGGATGAATGATTTGAGTAATTATAGAAAGTCTTATGAAAAAAGTGAACTGCTGGAACAGTCCATTCCGGAAGATCCCATTAACTTGTTTCATAGGTGGTTTCATGAAGTCAAAGATTTTGGTGGAGTAGATGAAGTAAATGCGATGACCGTTGCCTCGTTAGGATTAGATGGCTTTCCAAAATCAAGAGTGGTTTTATTAAAGCATTATGATGAAGAAGGATTTGTGTTTTATACAAATTATAATTCAGAAAAAGGCAAGTCGATATTGCACAATCCAAATATATGTTTGTCTTTTTTTTGGCATTCCTTAGAGCGACAAGTGATCATTAAAGGAATCGCGGAGAAGACCAGTTCAATGGTTTCCGATAACTATTTTGCTTCTCGTCCGATTGGAAGTCAATTGGGTGCGATTGTCTCAGATCAGTCTGAGGTGATACCAAACAGATCAGTTCTTGAAGAAAAATTAAAGGAATTAGAAAAGCAATGGGAAGGAAAAGAGATTCCACGTCCAAGCCATTGGGGCGGTTTTTTGATTCGTCCTATTTCAGTAGAGTTTTGGCAAGGCAGACCAAATCGCTTGCATGACCGCATTTTATATACCTTTTTAGATGACTACAGTTGGAGCATTACAAGATTAGCTCCGTAGATTCTATATCGTATTTGTACTTTAATGATCACTTTTATGGTGATCATTTTTTTTGTAGGACCAAATAAGAATGGTTTGTTTTGTAAGAAAATTAGTTTATAAAAATTAAAAATGATGTAATTCAACGATTTTATTTTGCACTTAAACGGTAATTACTGTAATATTGACTCAAGAAATAACAACAATACGTTCATCATTACAAAATAAAAGAAGTTTGCCCCACATACTTCTCGAGTTTTAAAAAACATATTAAAGGAGTTTGCCCCACAATCTACTTTAAACTTAAACCTACAGCTTATGAAAACTTATGCACTTAGAGCAATCGTGCCAATGGCATTCTTGTTCACTTTGATTTCTTGTTCTTCTAACGAAACAGAAGAAACTACTTCAGCAAGACCAGAGTTAATCGAAAACTACGATTACAATTCATCAGAGTTGCAATTGGCTGATTTGATTAATGAACATAGAGTTAGCTTAGGATTAAATCCACTACAATTAATTAATCACGTTTCATACAAATCAGAAGAGCACAATGCTTATATGATCGCAAGAAAAGTCGTTAATCACGATTTGTTTCCGCAGCGTTCGGAGAATATTATTGAAGTTTTAGGTGCTGTAAAAGTAAATGAAAACGTGGCATATAACTTTGTGTCATCTAGTTCTGCCCTAAATGCATGGTTAAATAGTCCAGGTCATAAAGAAAACATTGAAGGAAATTTTACTCATTTTGGTATCTCAATCAGAACAGATGCTGAAACCGGTAAAAAATACTACACGAATATCTTTATTAAAAAATAAATTAAAGTTGAGTTTAATTTAATTATGTTTTGTTTTGACACTAAAACCACTCGAAAGAGTGGTTTTTTTATTGGTTTTTTCCTTTGATTTAGATACGGAAGCATCGTATGGAATAAGGTAGACAAGAAATTCGATTTTGTTTTCGCTATATTTAAAGCTGCAACTTCAGTTTTATTGAATCATTATGTTCTTATTTTTTTACTGATTAATCTTCAAACACTTGAAATTTGAAAAGTGATATTTTTTATTTGAAGGAATAGGATTACCTTCGTTGTTGTAACCTGTTTTTTTTAATTAACACGCTAAGATGATGTGGAGGAAGAAATATCATAGCCTTTTGCTCATCGTGGTGATTTTTAGTTTTCAATCGCTCTGTTGTCAAGAGCAAGGAAAAGTAAAAGATACGGCTAGGGTTTACAAAGCAATTGAAAATTACTCGAAAGGAAGTAAATTTAAAACTTTCGTTTACAAGTTGCTTTTTGAACCAATCTCAAATAAAAAAGTCACAAAAGTGGTTGTGGCAAAAATGAAAAAACAGAACTATAAAAAATTTGAAGGGAAAATAATCCGTAGAATTAGGGTCACAACTTTAGATCCATTTAGCTATTCTGTCATTGATACCAATCAAGTTCCTAAGAAAAAGTTAGCCAAAATTGGTAATAGTTTGCATCTTAAGTCCAAAAAATTTGCTGTTTATAATCTATTACTTTTCAAAAAGAATAAGCCGTTAGATTCAATTTTGGTAAAAGAATCAGAGCGTTTAATTAGAAGGCAAAGATTTGTTCGCAGCGTTGCTATCACTTCAACTTTGGTATCGAAGGATTCTGACTCCGTTGATGTCTCTATTCGAGTACTAGATTCTTGGAGCATGGCACCCGATTTTACGTTAAGTGGATCAAAATCGACCTTTTTTTTTCGTGAAAGAAATTTTGTTGGAACGGGTCATGAATTTGCAACTTATTTGTCAAAAAATTTAGATGGTGGTGACCAAGGATTTGGAGCAAATTATACGATTCCAACTATTAAGAACACTTATATCCGGACTACGCTCAGCTACGAAAGAGATTTTGATAACAATTACAAACAGTTCGTAAATATCGAACGTCCGTTTTATTCCCCTGTGACTAAATGGGCGGGTGGTATTTATTTGGATCAAGTGTTCGAAAAAGAACAGGCAGTAAATTCTTCGACGGATACGATACTAAATTCAAAGTCAAGGGTGAAAGACTTTTGGGGAGGTCACTCCATTTCAATCTTTAAAGGGAATACTGAATTTGAGCGATTCACAAACTTTGTTGTTTCGGCTCGATTTCTAAATAAAGAGTATTCGGAATTACCCATTTTAGGAATTGATAGCTTGGGAGTCTTTTCGAAAGAAAACTTATCTCTTATTTCATTTGGAATTTCTTCAAGAAAATACACCCAAGATAAGTACATTTTTAATTTTAATATCACAGAGGATATCGCATCGGGGTATACTTTTTCAATCACAACAGGTTCGCAAAATAAAAACCAAAGCAACAGAATGTACTTTGGCGCAAGAGCTGCCTATGGCAATTACTTCAGTTTTGGGTATTTGAGTAGCAATTTAGAGTACGGAACTTTTTTTGAAGGGCGAATGACAGTGCAAAGTGCTTATAATTTCAATATCACTTATTTCTCAAACTTACTTGATACAGGAAAGTGGAAATTTAGACAATTCATAAAACCACAAGCAATTATTGGTACAAAACGCATAGATTCAAATACTGATAAGATCACACTAAACGGTGAAAATGGGATTGCAGGATTTAACAGCAGCAAAATTTTCGGAACAAAAAAACTACTGTTAACTTTTCAAACTCAAGGATATTCTCCCTGGCAAGTAATTGGCTTTCGTTTGAATCCATTTATCAATTATACTTTGGGAATGATCGGACAGCCTGGTAAGGGATTTAGTAATAGTAAATTGTATTCAGAATTTGGCGTTGGTGTCATCATTAGTAATGATTATTTGGTATTTAGTAATTTCCAATTCTCACTTTCTTTTTTTCCTATTTTGCCTGAGGATGCTTCAAATTCGTATAAGTCCAACTCGTTAAAGACTTATGATTTTGGTTTACAAGAATTTGATATTGCTAAACCATTATTAGTGAGGTATCAGTAATCCTTATCGTAAATTTGAATGCAAGCAAATTGCTGTTACAGATTGAATTCCAAAATACTATTTTCAAACACTATTTTCGACTTGTATATCTTGCTAATACTGATGATGTAGGATTAACTAACATTACTATATATTCTCTACGAAATATTTCCTAAATAAGCAAAAACTATATTATATAAGGCTGTCTTTCTTGTGAATGGATGACAGTTTCCATTAAATAGGAAGTAAAAGAATATAAGATTAATTCATTATTCCTTTTGATTAAAATAGGCAACGCCCATCCAAACAAGACCCAGTCCAATTCCTAAAGTAACAGAAAGCTGAATGG
>JBIKRP010000201.1:0-4807 GCA_044349145.1 Flavobacterium sp. | reverse complement strand
TATTCCTTTCTGCAAACAAGCTTGTCACTACTGCGATTTCCATTTTTCTACTTCGATGAAAAAGAAAACCGATATGGTGTTGGCATTGGCGAAGGAGTTGCATTTACGTTCCAGGGAATTTGAGAACGAAACGATTGAAACCATTTATTTCGGTGGCGGAACACCAAGTGTCTTGACCCTTGAAGAAATTCAATTTTTGCTTGACGCGGTTTACAAGAATTATCAAGTTGTTGAAAATCCTGAAATCACCCTGGAAGCCAATCCAGATGATTTGTCAATAGACCGAATTGTCGATTTTGCTCAAAGCCCAATCAATCGACTGAGTATCGGAATTCAATCTTTTTTTGAAGACGACTTGCAAATGATGAACCGAGCACACAATGCCGCGGAAGCTAAAAATTGTCTTGCCGAAGCGACAAAGTATTTTGACAATATCTCAGTCGATTTAATTTACGGTATTCCAGGCATGAGCAACGAGAGTTGGATTCGTAATATCGAGGCTGCACTGTTATTTGGCATTCCACATATCTCCAGTTATGCTTTGACAGTTGAACCTAAAACGGCGCTAAAGAAACTGATTCAAACCGGAAAAATAGCGCAACCAAACGACGATGTGGCGCAAGAACAATTTTCGATATTGGTCGAAATGCTTAAAGAACGTGGTTTTATTCATTATGAACTTTCCAATTTTGGCAAACCGAATTACTTTTCGAAAAACAATTCCGCTTACTGGTTGGGAAAAAAATACCTGGGCATCGGTCCGTCAGCACATAGTTATGATGGCGTTTCGAGAAGTTGGAATGTGTCGAATAACAGTTTGTACTTGAAATCAATTCAGGACAATCTGTTACCGAGTGAAGCAGAAACCCTTTCCATCCAAGATCGCTACAATGAATATATCATGACTGGATTGCGGACGATTTGGGGCGTCGATTTGAAAAGAATTGAAATTGAATTTGGTTTAGAAACATTGATTTACTTAAAAAAGCAATCAGCTAAATTTCTGGTTGACGACTTACTTTCGATCGACGGAGATATATTAAAAACAACTGCAAAAGGGAAGTTTTTGACGGATGGAATTGCGAGTCACTTATTTTTGATAAATTTGGAATAGAATTTAACCGCAAGGTTCGCAAAGTTACACGCAAAGAATGCCAAGTTTTTATGTGTAAAGAATATTATACGCCACAATCAAATTTTTTGTTATGAATGAAAATGAATTATCCCGTATCGTATTTAATGGCGCTTTAAAAGTTCATAGAAATCTAGGTCCGGGACTTTTAGAAAGTAGTTATGAAGAATGTTTATTTTATGAACTACAGAAATCAGGGTTATTGATAGAAAGGCAGAAACCATTGCCTCTGATATATGAAGACATCAAATTAGACATTGGTTATCGAGTTGATTTATTAATTGAAAGGAAGTTAATTATAGAATTGAAATCAGTTGAAACATTAAATGATATTCATTTTGCACAACTATTAACTTACTTAAAATTGTCTAATTGCAAATTGGGATTACTAATAAATTTTAATGTTACGTTAATCAAAAACGGAATCAAACGCATAGCTAATAATCTCTAGCTAACCTTGCGTAAAACTTTGCTAACCTTGCGGTAAAAATGAAAACAACAATACTACATCAACAAAAGTTCTTCAAAGTCGATCTTTCCCAACCCATCGATATTTCTATTCCGCTTACCAACACCGATAAAAACCCAATCGCTTGGTACCTCGATAAGCCAGTCATTGAGCCTGTTCGATTTGGAGATTGGATTGGCAAAGTTTCAGAAGGAAGTTCATCTACCAATTTCAATAACATTCACTTTAACCCACACGGACACGGTACTCACACCGAATGTTTGGGTCATATTACTAGAGATTTTTATAGCGTCAATCAATTGTTGAAACAGTTTTTCTTTGTGGCAGAACTTATTTCTATTGCTCCAGAATGGATTACCGAAGATTGGATAATCACTAAGAATCAAGTTGAAAAAGCCTTGGCAGGAAAGACTCCTGAAGCTCTAGTAATTCGCACTTTGCCCAACGATGAAGAGAAATTGTATCAAAAATACTCCAATACCAATCCGCCTTATCTAGAGGAAGCGGCAGCGATTTTTATCAGAGAAAATGGAGTTCAACATTTACTAGTTGATTTGCCGAGTGTTGACAAAGAACACGATGAAGGTCAACTTTTGGCTCACAAAGCTTTTTGGAATGTCAAAGATATTAACAATCTCAATGCGGAAGCGCGATTGAATGCGACGATTACGGAATTAATTTTCATTGCGGACGAGGTGAAAGATGGTGGCTACTTGTTGAATCTTCAAATAGCGTCTTTTGAGAATGATGCGAGTCCAAGCAAGCCAATATTATATCCCATAAATGAAAGATGATAGTAGTTTCGACAGATAAAAGCAAGCTAGATGTTTCATTTATTCAGCATTTTCTGAAAGATATTTATTGGACCGCAGGCCGAACCATCGAAGAAGTTCAAACTACGATTGATCATTCGTTTTGTTTTGGAATTTATCTAGACGACCAGCAAATTGGTTTTGCTCGAGTTATTACTGATTACGTGGTTTTTGCGTACATGATGGATGTGTTTATTGATGAAGCTCATCGTGGAAAAGGCTATTCCTCTGTTTTGATTGAAGCCATGATGATTGAGCCACAATTGCAGAAGGTAAAAATTTGGCGTTTGGCAACAAGAGATGCCCATCATGTTTATGAGAAATTCGGGTTTAGATTGTTAGCCCATCCAGAACGGATGATGGAAAAAGTTATTAAATAATTGATAATTGATAATTGATAATTGATAATTGATGTTGAAATTATAGATAAGAACCATGAATATCCAACAGTACTTCGAATATTGTCTTTCCAAAAAAGGAGTTACAGAACATTTTCCATTTGACGAAGACACTTTGGTTTTTAAAGTAGGCGGAAAGATGTTTGCCCTTGCTTCATTGCAAGAATGGGAGAAAGGCAATCCGTCGGTAAATCTAAAATGCGATCCCGAAAAAGCAGAAGAACTTCGAGCGGAATACGACGATATTCAACCGGGTTATCATATGAGCAAGGTGCATTGGAATACGGTGAAAGTAAACCGTGATGTATCTGACAAATTTCTAAAAGAACTAATCGATCATTCTCATGATTTGGTTTTTAAAAGTTTGACGAAGAAAATTCAAGGTGAGGTTTTAGGACTATAACCGCAAGGTGCGCAAAGGTTTACGCAAGGTTCGCTAAGTCTAAAAAAAGAACCCCGACAAGCTATAAATTGCGGGGTACTTATTATTTCTACTATTTCATTGCGCGCTCTGCGTAAAACTTTGTGAACTTTGCGGTTAAAGCGTTCTTTTTTGTTTTTCCAAAAAACCATTCGCCTGCAACTCTAGCAATTCTGTCGCTTTTTTGCGTTGTAAATCATAGAGTTTTTTGTCTTGTGAAATGTCATCGTATACGCGATCATGCATGCCAGCGCTTGTTTTAACCAATAATTCTCTTTGATATTTGTCCTGTGTCAACGTTGCTTTTAAAGCGGTTTCTAAGTCTTCTAATTTATAATCATATTCTCCTTTTGGCGATAGTAACTTGGCAATTATTGGTGAAGTTTCAATCGCGAGGAACAACAACATGATAAATAAAGAAGGAATCAGTGGCAACTTGCCAAGTGCATTAATTCGCGCCATCAGTCCGTCGAATCCGTCAATAATAGGTTGGGTGTCCCTGACTTTTTTATCCAAATCTGCCTGTAATGTTTTGCTTTTTTTCTCGCGTTCGGCAATTTTATCCAAATTGTTTTTTCGTAATGTGTCGAGTTCCGCTTTCGCCAAGTCATGTTTGGCAATTTTTTCTTTAAAGACTGGGCCTTTCCCTAATTTCATCTTGCCTTTAGTGCCTTCGGCTTCGCTGATATAGGTTTCGTAAAGTCGATTAACTTCTGTTTCTTTTTTGTTGATTTCAGATTTGAGACTGTCGATTTCTGTTTTGTTTTTATCGAGATCGGATTGGAAATAATTCGCCACTTCTTTCTTGTTGTTTAATTCCATCGCGTTTTTTTCTTTCAATAAAACAGTATTGATTTCCTTTTCAAAAATCTTTATTTCTAACGGTTTTGAAATAACGATGGCAATAATGATTGCTAGGATGATTCGGGGTGACGCTTGTATCAATTCATTCAAAAAAGAATCTCTTTTCCGAATGGTAGATACAATAAATCGGTCGAGATTAAAAATCAATAAACCCCAAACGACGCCAAAAAGCAAGGCGGGGTAAACACTATCGAAGACTGTAAAAAGTGCGTAAGCACTAGCGATAAAAGCCATTACGGCGGTGAAGAAAACGGTGGCGCCAATTCCAACATATTTGGTTTGTTCGCCTTCGGAGCAACCTTGTAGCAGGTTTCTGTCGACTCCAGAACAGAGTAGAAAAAAGGATTTTAACATGATGATTGATTTAGATGCTAAAACGTGTCTAGCAATGATTGAGTGATGATTTTACAATTTTAACGCCAATAAATTTATATTGTTATAATTTGTTGATTTTTATTCGTTTGTCGCGATTTGTTTTATTCTTTTTAAGTTCTTGTCAATAATAATTTGCTTTAATTTGCAGGCGTTAAAACCCGCTTTCACATGCAGCAACAACTTTTAATTATTGGATTTGTATGGCCCGAACCAAATTCATCTGGAGCGGGAACACGTATGCTGCAGCTCATCGAATTGTTCTTGAAGCAAGGTTGGAAAATTACTTTTGCAAGCGCCGCCTCGGACAGTGAATTTATGTTTGATGTTACCAGTCTT
>JBIKRP010000200.1:0-4811 GCA_044349145.1 Flavobacterium sp. | reverse complement strand
TCATTGGCGGAACTTCATGATGTATTTCATGAAATTGTTGGGCTTTGCTCTGAGAAAAAGTAATTGAAAAGCCCACGTGGTTATTAATAATTAGCCACGAATTCACGAATTTTTGAAAATGAATTCAAATTTTTATTCGTGAATTCGTGGCTAAAATCTTTTCAACAAATCCCAAATCCGAAATCTAAAATCTAAAATTAATTTTACCTTTGGGCTTTCAAAAAAATAAAAAAAATGGTTTATAAATTCAGAGTTATTCTCGATACGGAAGAAGATATTTTTAGAGACATTGCCATACTTGACGAAGATACCCTAGAAGACTTACACAACGCTATCGTGAATGCATTCGACTTTGATGGATTGGAGCTGGCGTCTTTTTATACCTGCGATAATCAGTGGAATCAAGACGAAGAAATTCCGCTTTTTGACACCGGCGATGTTGCTGGTGAAATGAAAACGATGGCAGATTATCCTTTGTCATCTATTCTCGATAAAGAACATACTAAGATTATTTATGTGTATGATTTTCTGAATATGTGGACGTTTTTGGTTGAATTAGCGGCCATTGAAGAAATTGAAGCCGGAGAAACCTATCCAAGCACCTTATTTTCTCATGGAATTATGCCGATGGATGCTGGAGACAAATCATTTGAAGCTGATATGACCGATGATATTTACGGTGAATTTGAAGATGATTTGGATCAAGACGACCTCGACATGTTTGATGATAACGAAAGTGGCGAAAGTTTTGAAGATTATGGGTTTGAGGAGAATTGGAATTGAAAAAGTTGCTGAGTGACTGAGTTTCTGAGTGACTGAGTTTTTTGGTTATATTTGAATTCAAAATTTAAATATACGCCATATGAAAACTTTCCGGGATTTGCTAATCTGGCAAAAATCAATCACTTTAGTTACCAAAAACTATCAACTAACACAAAAATTCCCTAAAGAAGAAATTTTTGGTTTGACATCTCAAATTAGAAGATGTACAGTTTCCATTCCGAGTAATATTGCTGAAGGATACGGAAGACAAAGCAATAAAGAATTTGGAAGGTTTTTAAATATTGCTGTCAGCTCTTTATTTGAATATCAAACCCAAATTGAAATTGCAAAAAATGTTAATTACATAAACGAAAAAGAATTTAACCAATTATATGAGAACAGCCGAGAATTAGAAGCGATGATTATTTCTTTTACCAAAAAAGTAAATTCGGTAAACTAAAAAACTCAGAAACTCAGAAACTCAGCGACTCAGCAACTCAAACATGATCAACCTATACAACACCCACATCGAAAACCTATCCATTCACAGAGTGGGAAATAAAAGCCGGAGCGAAGCAATTTTCTTATCAGATCAGCAATACAATTTGAACGATGAAATTGTACCATTGCTGAAAGAGTACTTCTTAAAGCCATTTCGAGAAAAAGAAGAAAACTACTTTCAATTTGCACATGAAGTCGATTTGGACTATAATGATATGTATAAATTAGTCACTGAAATTTTTGACAATCCAAGCAGTGTTCACGAGGTTTCTAAGAAAATTACCAAGCATTTGTTTGAGCAGTCCAATCATCCACATATCAAGAATGGTGAAGTGTATGTGACCTACTTGACCAATTTAAATATCGACAACACCATTGTTGATGCAGTAGGTATTTTTAAGAGCGAAATACAAAGTGATTTCATGCAATTTGAAGAGAAAGGCACGACGCTAGAGATGATTCTGCAGCAAGGAATAAACCTCAACAAACTGGACAAAGGCTGTTTGATTTTCAATCATAAAAAAGAGGAAGGTTACAAAATTTTGTCAGTTGATAGTAACCGATATGATGCTCGTTATTGGTTAGAGCACTTTCTTTCTGTTGACGCTTTTGAGGACGAAAATTTTATCACTAAGAAGTACTTAAAATTCTGCCAAGGATTTGCCAAAGACGTCGTTTTTCCTGCGGAAGACAAGAAAGAAGAAGTGATGTTTATGAATCGATCGGTAAATTATTTTGCCAAAAACGATCAATTTGAAGAATCTAATTTCCTGAATGAAGTATTAGACAACCCTGACTTGATTCCAGAATTCAAGAATTATAAAGTCGATAAAGGGGAAAAGTATTCCATCGAAGACGTGACTACATTTCCAATTGCCAATGCGGCGGTTTCAGATGCACGAAAATCAATTAAGAACGTCATTAATTTAGATACACATATCCAAATTAAGATGGATTTTATCAATCCCGAAAGTGCTGAAAAATATGTAGAAAAAGGCTGGGATGAAGAAAAACAGATGTATTATTATTTGGTGTATTTCAATAAAGAACAAAAAAGTTAGATTGCTAATTTTGAACTTCATAGCTCCCCAACGGCACGACTGCTGGGGATTTTTTATTGTGTTTTTTGTAAGTAATAAATTATAAATTTTCATAATTAATGTATCTCGTCGATGAAATTTGTATATTATCCAATAACACAGTAGTTTCGCTTTAATAAAAACGCATTCACGGAATGAAAAATCATTTATTAAAGTCGATGTATCTTGTTGGAAAAATTGGTTGCCAATTCACTGGCCATCGGTTTGTGACTACCAGAGATATTACCGATCATTTTAAAGAATTTAAATGCGTTCACTGTGGATTGGAATTGACCAACGATGAAACCGGAAAAAAAATCTCGTTAACCGCTTTTCATCGTGACATCAATGAAACCCTGAATAAATTCTACCAAAAGCGGCATCATTCGATATAGCTGATTTTAAATCGTAACTTTTCCTTACCTTGTTCGACCTATTCCCAATCTAAAAAACGAACACTTTGGAAACGATTCTTTCAATTAGAAATCTCAACAAACGTTTTGGACCCATTCATGCGGTTAAAGACGTTTCCCTCGAAATACAAAAAGGCAATGTTTACGGCATTCTAGGACCAAATGGTTCAGGAAAATCTACGACTTTAGGAATTGTCTTAAATGTGGTCAACAAAACTTCCGGAGCATACAGTTGGTTTGGTGGCGCTATGGAAACACATGACGCATTGAAAAAGGTAGGCGCCATTATTGAGCGTCCGAATTTTTACCCTTATATGACCGCAAGGGAAAACTTAGAATTGGTATGCAAAATTAAGAGTATTTCCTATTCTAAAGTTCATGAAAAATTAGAATTAGTAGGTTTATTAGACCGTGAAAATAGCAAATTCAGAACTTTTTCATTGGGTATGAAACAACGCCTCGCTATTGCTTCTGCCCTTCTCAACGATCCTGAAATCTTAATTTTAGACGAACCCACCAACGGACTAGATCCACAGGGAATTCACCAAATCAGGGATATCATTAAACTTATTGCTGCACAAGGAACAACCATTTTGTTGGCTTCGCATTTGTTGGACGAAGTAGAAAAAGTGTGTTCTCACGTGTTAATTCTTCGCAAAGGAGAAGTGCTGTATTCGGGCAGTGTTGATGCGATGACCTCTAACGAAGGCTTTTTTGAATTGCAAAGCGATGATAATCATCAATTGATGACCGCGCTTTCATCTAACGAATCAATCGAGAAGCTAGCGGAAGAAAGCGGAAAAGTGTATGCCTATTTAAAAAAACCTGTAGAATCAAAAGAACTAAATCAGTTGCTTTTTGAAAAAGGAATCATCTTAAGTCATTTAGTTAAAAGGAAACACAGTCTCGAAGAGCAATTTCTAGAATTGACAAACCAACCCAAATCAAAAAAATAAGATATGAAAAGATTGCTCTCCATCGAACTACAAAAAATATGGAAAAACAAAGCGAGTCGCGTTTTGACACTGGCTTACTTTATCATCTTGTCTTTTATAGCATTAATAGCGTCCGTAAAATTTAATATTGGAAGTTTTCAATTGAGAATTGCCGACGAAGGCATTTTTAATTTCCCGTATATCTGGCATTTCAATACCTATATTGCGTCGATGCTCAAGTTCTTTTTGGCGATTGTGATTGTTTCGATGATGGCAAATGAATATAGTTATGGCACATTAAAACAGAATCTCATCGACGGAATGAGTAAAAAAGAATTTGTATTGTCTAAATTCTTAACGGTTTTTGTATTTGCCGCTAGTTCTGCCGTATTTGTTTTCATCATGTCATTAATTCTTGGATTGTGCTTTTCTTCTTACACCGAAATTGGAATTATTTTCTCTGAATTAGAATACATTCTCGCTTATTTCGTCAAACTCATGGGCTTTTTCTCCTTCTGTTTGTTTTTAGGAATTCTTGTGAAACGTTCCGCATTTGCTCTCGGATTTTTATTAGTTTGGGGCATTGTTGAAGGCATCGCGCGTGGAATATTGAACTTCAAATTATTTCCAGAGGGTAATACTGCCTCCTACATTACCATGTTTTTCCCTTTAGAATCGATGTCAAATTTGATCGTGGAACCCTTCTCTCGACTGTCTTTCGTTAAAACAATCAGCACGCAAATTGGTGTGACAGATGTCAAAGATTATGGGATTCATTGGTATGGGATCTTAATCGTTTTAGCATGGACATTTATTTTCATGTTATTATCCTACAAGCTACTTAAAAATAGAGATTTATAGTATCTTTGCCGGTGCTATGAAATTTTTAAAATGTGCCATTTTGATTGCTGTTAGCTACTGCTTTTCTGTCAGTACTAATGCGCAATACATACAAGTAAATGATACCTATACTGCCCAACAACTTGTAGAAGATGTACTTATAAATAGTCCTTGTGCTAATGCTACTAATTTTTCAGTTAGCGGAGGAAATTTTGGTTCACAACAAAGTTATGGTTATTTCACTAATGGCAGTAGTGCTTTCCCTTTTGCAGATGGGATTG
>JBIKRP010000010.1:0-16192 GCA_044349145.1 Flavobacterium sp. | reverse complement strand
TAATCCGTGTCAACAACCATCGTGGCCTTAGGCAAATTGTCCCAAGAAAAAATAAAAGTAGCGATAGGGATACCCAATTCCTTCGCTGCTAAAAGAGGAGCAATGGCCAATACTGCTCTTTGATTCGTACAAAAAACGAAGGATGGCTTTTCTCTTTTTAAGGTCTCTAAACTCTGTCTGTAATAAGGAGTTCTCCGCTCTTTTTTCTCAATCCACGATTTCACCTTTTGCAATCCCTTCTCCGAAGAACATAGGGCTTTTAGCGTTTTGACTCCAATAATCCTGCTGATGTCTTTTAAATTTTTATAAGGAAGAGGAAAATTGTACGTTTCGTATGCGGTATCTTTTGTCTTTCTTGTACTTAAACGAAGTTCAATTTGTTTCTGGGCATTTTTAAGAATGTCCGTTAGTAGATGCGGTTTTGCATTTTGAATCTTAATTTCTTGAAAACCTAGGTTTTGTAAGTCAAATGGTGTATTATTCCAATAGATTACTTCAAAACCTTCCTCAACTCCTATTGTATTAAAATTCGAATAGGCAAAATTCCTAAGCCCTATTCCATCAGGCAATAAAACAAAAATCTTTTTTCGATCCATTCTAAATCTTTACACTAAGTATTTTTACACTATCGAAACCATTTGGTCTAAATATCTCGAAATTGTTTTTGATTGTTTAATTTCCAAATGCTTTCATCAACAAGGGTTTCTAGAAATAATTCAGCACTATTCCCCGTTCCAAAATTACAATTTGTCGGAAGCATTTGATGCAAATCTATCGATTTTAAAGCGTCTTGAATACTTTTTTCTTCGTAATCTACATTGATGATATCTGAAATAACGGCCCGATTTTGCTGCCTTGTTCCAATATTAATTATCGGAATTCCGTAGTAAGGTGCTTCACGAATTCCCGCACTACTGTTTCCAATGATAAATTGACTGTTCTTCAGTAAAGTAAGAAAATATTCAAATCGTAAAGAAGGAAATATTCTAAATCTAGAATGACCTTTTAGTTCTTGATAAGCGTCTATAATAAACTGACTTCCCATATCATTATTTGGAAAAATCACAACGTAATTATGATGGTCTTTTGCTAAAGCACTTACAAAATTGGCGGCATATTGCTTCATAAATTTTGCTTCAGTAGTCACCGGGTGAAACATGGCAATCGCATATTTTTCGAAACCAATTTCATAATACTTTTTCGAAGTTTGTATGTCAGGCAAATCATCAGAAAACATGATATCAATGTCAGGGGAACCAATGGTATAAATAGAGGATTTGATCTCGCCCATTTGAAGTAATCGTTTCTTAGCTTCAACATTGGACACAAAATGAATGTGGCTCAATTTACTCACACTATGTCGGATCAATTCATCAACAGTCCCCGATAATTCTCCTCCTTCAATATGCGCAACTAAAATATTATTGAGTGAGCCAACAATAGCACCGGCTAAAGTTTCGACTCTGTCTCCATGAACTACAATTAAATCTGGCGCTGTTTGGTTGACATAATTCGAAAGCCCTTCAATTGTTTTTGCCAAAGTCAAATCCATAGTGGTTTCGTGGGTATGGTTTTGAAAAGTGTGCAGATTTTTGAAATTACACCGCTCAATCTCCAAAAGTGTGTATCCATATTCCTCTTGCAAATGCATTCCAGTCACAAAAACAAAAACTTCAAAATCTGGATGTGCTTCCAAAATATAAATCAGCGATTTTATCTTTCCGAAGTCGGCGCGTGTACCAGTAAGAAATAAAATTTTCTTCATCTATTTTACGATGTACGAAATTGCATGTGAATAGGGTAATTTTTTGACTTCAATTCCATTCGAAAAAAAGTCATCCACTGCCTTATTAGTTCCGGCAAAAGCACCGTAATCATCAAAAATAATGATACCGCCTTTGGTTACTTTTTCGTATAATTTTTCAAGAATATATTTTGAAGGCTCGTACAAATCGACATCAATATGTAGCAAAGAAATTTTTAGGTGAGGATTTTTTTCCAAGTAATCATCTAATGTAAGTAGAATATCTCCTTTGATAATATCAACGTTCTTATTCAAACCTTGTTGATCAAGTAGGGCATTTATTTCTTTAAAAGAAATACTTCGACCTCCATTTGTTTCAGCAACAAAAGCATCTCTTTTTGCTTTATCGTCTACAAAATGCGCTTCAGGAAAATCGCCAAAAATATCAAATCCAATCACTTTTCTACTGTTGGTTTGCTCCAGTAAGTCTCTGAACTTAATCCATCGAAAAAAAGAATTCCCTTTAAAAATTCCAAATTCAACAATCTCGCCTCTAACCGTCGATGTTTGCTTAAAGAACTCTAGATGAGTGATAAACTTGCTAAATCTTGAAGGGTCAGCGGTAGCGTAAAACCCATTTTCATACTCAAATCGTCTATTTAAATCGTATAATTTATCCATCACTTAAAATCTTCAGGCGTTAGTTGTTCATCATTATTAATATCACGTGTTGCCGTTTTTCCGAGCAAATCATTAAAACGTTCTGCCAGAATTTTGCCGGTTCCAGGGCGTTTCACCCAAATATTCTCTTTAGTCAAGATTTCCCCTTTTTTGATTGGTGCAATGCTACATACTGTGGCAAAGGCGAAATCGATCGTAACTTGCTCTTCTTTTGCAGGCCCTTTCGTACCGCCACGCATTTGCCAGATTTCATTACTACTCAAGATTAAGTCTTTAGTGGTTTGCTCATCCATACTGCAGACAATATCGGGACCTGTACGATTCATGTGGTCGGTAAAATGCCGTTCCAAAATACTGGCGCCTAATGCTACTGCACCCAAACAAGCATTGTTATTTAAAGTATGGTCACTCAGTCCAAAAACCTTATCCGGGAAGGCGTTATGCAGCTGAGTCATGGCTCCAAAACGAACCAAATGAATAGGCGTTGGATATAAATTAGTGGTATGCAATAAGGCGACAGGAATATTGTGCTTGTCAAAAATTGCTACTGCTTTACTTACGCTTTCTATGGTATTCATTCCAGTACTTAAAATCACTGGTTTCCCAAATGAACAGATATGCTCTAAAAGTGGATAGTTATTGCATTCTCCCGATCCTATTTTGTAAGCTGGGATATCAAATTTTCTCAAACGCTCTGCTGCGGCTCGAGAAAAAGGCGTTGAAATAAAAATCATTCCTTTGCTTTCAACATAATTCTTCAGTTCTAATTCCTCAACCTCACTTAAAGCGCAGCGTTCCATGATTTCGTAAATAGAAACATCGGCATTGCCGGGAATCACTTTTTTGGCAGCGCCGCTCATTTCGTCTTCAACAATATGAGTTTGATGCTTTACCACCTCAACCCCTGCTCTGAATGCAGCATCAACCATTTGTTTGGCCACTTCAAGGGAACCTTCATGATTAATGCCAATTTCAGCAATCACAAGTGGCGGAAAATCAGGACCAATCTTTCTGCCCGCAATTTCTATAAATCGATTCATTTACTATGATAATTTCTTAATTTTCTTTTTACAAAAGTGGCCAATTTTTCCTTCATCCAAAATAATTTCATGGCCAAAGTAGGATTGATAAAAATAAGTTTTCCTCCTCCCACATAACTATTGGCATGCCACTCATCGATATGAGCATAAGGCTTATTTCTATTCAAAGTAATAATATCTACATATTTGTGATTCGGAAATAAGTCTAAAACCGTTTGTGTTTGACCCTTTCTATCTCCTTCAACAAACACTATTGTATTTTCTTTACAATAATCGACAATATCTTTCAAAGCATTATCAGAGCCATCAACAATAATTAAATCAAACTTCTGATTTTTAATTTCACTTAGTTCAGGATACAATTCAATCCGATCATAATCTGCAACATAATCCTTTAAAGCCTTTAAACAGAATTCGTCTTTTTCGGTTCCAAAATAAGTAATTTCGTGCTTGTTAATTTTGGAGAATTGTAAGACTGTATCCGAAATTGAGCCTATTCCCAATCCCAATTCAAGGATGCTTTTTACATTAAATTTTACAATCAAATCAAGGATAATCTCCAGTGCAAATTCACTTGCTATAAATTGACTTCCCTCATGACTGCAAAAGGTCTTATAATTCGCAACGGCTAAATCTTTGTTTTTCATTTGTCTTTTATTTGTTTTTATAGTTTTTTGCAAAAAATTGAGCTTGTTCTAAATCCTCTTTTGTATCTATATCAATACTAGCAAAAGGGTGATTTACTTGGAATGGATAGGCATTCTCACTAATTAAGGTATCATCCAATATTAATTTTGATTTACTAATATACAATAAACCATTTTCAAAAAACAATGGCTCCAAATCCTGACTTCTTTGTCCAATTTCATAGTTAAATGGTAAGAACCTATTGTTAACTATTTTTCCCAGCTTCTTAAAATCCCTCGTAACCGTAAAAAGGCTATCCACTTTTTCTTTTTGGAATATTTCAAATGCTTCGACCAGTAATCTTGCTGGTCTAAGCGGATTGGTCGCTTGAAGCAACATTACATTTTCAACTTGATTACCAAGCAATTGAACAACATGCTTCAGCGCAGAAATGGTTGGTTCATAATCACCAGAAATACTTTCAGGTCGATCTATGACCTTAGCGCCAAATTCTAAAGCGATTCTCTTGATTTCTGGACTGTCAGTTGTTACATATATGTCGTCAATGATGGAGGGATTATTTTGAGCATATAAAATACTGTGGGCCAATAAAGGTAGTTCATCAAAGAGCAAAATATTCTTATTTGGCAATCTTTTAGAGCCACCACGGGCAGGAATAATAGCTATGTTTTTCATGAGTTGCGTTACAATAATGAAATAAAAAAGTTACTTGTCAGGTCTCTAGTATCACTTGATGTTTTCATATTGTGTAAAAAATAAAATAAGCGCGCGAAAGGTAATTAATAAAACGATTTTTTTGCTTCATTAATAATTTGATTCATATCATTCGTCCATCTTTTCGAAGTGTATAATGTTGAATCAAAAGGTAAATTTTGTGTTGGACTTTCCATAAACGACATTATTGCCTTTTCCCATTCACTAATAAAATGGGGATTCTCTATTAATTGTCCCAATTGGCCATTTTGCAATACTTCGGGAACACCTCCCAGTGCCGATGCTATACAAAAATTACCACAATGAAGTGCCTCAATTAAACTCAACCCAAATCCTTCTTTAGAAAGGACGGGAAATAAATAACAATCTGACGCTTGAAAATACTGCGGTAACTCATCATTAGGCATTTCTCCAAAATACTGAACTCCTGGCATAGATTCTTTAGGTTTACAACCAATAATCCAAAGCACCATATTTTTATTCGGGTCAAAAACGCGATTCCACGCCTCTAAAATAATATGAATTCCTTTCTTCGGTCTGTCCTGCGAACACCATAAAAACACGGTTTTATTCTCTGCTCCGAATTTCTCTTTTAGAATCTTCTTTTCACTGCGACCAACCGCAAAGAATTTCTGGCTATCAATTCCGTTATGCAAAACAGAAAATTTACAAGGCAAAATGTTATAATAGTCTTGGTGTGCTTTATAGCTGGCGTGGGTCAAAAGGACCATTTCATCAATCGTTGCGAAAAACCATCTACTTTCAAAATCCTCAAAAAACGGCGGATACCCATGATAGAAAAACTGAAGGTAGACCTGCTTCCTGATCACTTCTCTTTCAAGCATCTCAACGATTGGCCTTACAACGCCAAAATTATCCACAATTTGAATTATATATTTTTCATCCGCTCGAATACTTTCTTTCAAGGATCTTACATAATGGTTGTATTTCTCCTTCTTGTGAAGAATTCCAGCTTTATGCAAAAAAAGCCGCACTTTTTCAATGAGGCGTCTCTCTACTACAAAGTACTTGACGTTTTCAATAAAGTGATCTGGCGGTTTACAGACAATATAGTCAATTTGATGATTGCCATTTAAGTAATTTTTGTACATAGTAGTCCAACTACCAATTTTTGAATACGGAATAGGAACTTGTGAGAGGAGTATTACTTTTGGCATTGCAGTTGGTTTCAGAGTATAAAAGTATAAAAAAGGATGTGATTATTTTTTAAGCCTCAATTGAATTGATTTTAAATCAGCGCCAACAGTAAAAGAATAAGGGTGTTTAGAATAGAAAAAAATTAAATGCATTAAAAGTAAATCGTTAATTTCTTTTAAGGTTAAATAAGACGAAACTGATTTCCCCAACTTCTTTTTTAAGAAATACTTTAAACTATGTTGAATAGGGTCTGCTCTGAACTCAACCACCGTGACTCCTTCGTTAAGGCGCGGCAATTCAACAAATAAAAAAAGATATATGTATTCTTTATTGTTCAAGATAACCCTGTCGACCTCTTTGCTCATAAGCACTTCATAGTCTCTCTTCAAGATAGGCACTCCCCAATTCCCGCTATTGGTCGCACGTTCTTTCTTGTCACGCACATAAGCATAGTATTCTTGATTCAATTTTGGAATCGAATGTACTTGCAAATCTTTGGTTAAGACATCACTTTCTAAATTTCTATAGGTCGGATGCCAACGATGTAACAAAAGAATTTCATTTTCATAAAAAGTTACTTGATATCCAGCTTGCAAAAGTCGATGATGAACATCTTCGTCTTCAGCTCCCCAAAAATGCAAAAACTCATCAAAGCCATTCACTTTCTTTAGGGCGTCAACGGAAAATAAAGACAATCCCTGTGCACCAGGTTGACTTGAAAAACGGATTTTATAGTCTTGAAAAGGCTTCTCCTTTTTGCTTTCTGATTGACTAAGAAAACCTACCTTGAAATACACGGAAACCATCGGCTCTTTCAACTTCTGAACAATTTCAATGAAATTCGGTTTAAAAATCATATCAATATCAGAAACAAAAACATATGGGGTATTGACCAATTGAATTCCAATATTTACTGCTTTTGCACGTGACCAAGGTTGATCAATATGATAAGAATAGAAATAGGTCACAAATGAATAATTGACGAGCAGTTCCTGAAGCGCTTCAGAATGTGACAAACTTGAACCATAATCGATAAATAAGACCGTGAAATTAGAATCACTTTGCGCAACTAAAGAATCCATAGCAATTTTTACTCGCTCCAATTCTCGATTTCGATAGGTAAATAGCAGTGTTAGTTCAAGTGGCATTTAAGCAAAAAGTTTTACTAGGTTTAAAAGTAGAAAATCGATAAAATGTTAAAATTTAATTTTTAAAAAAAAGCGGTTAAAATATCCTAGATGGTATTTGATGAACAAATCAGCTATTTTATTTTTTCTATATATGACCTTAACTGAGCCCCATTTGTTATGAAATTTAATAAAATCTAAAAAAACATTTTCATTATAGTAAATATAGTGGAATCTTTCGTGCAACAAATAGTCCGGAATGTTGTGCTTTTTTATAAATGCTTCATTCAGAACTGATACCGTTTTTGGTTTCGCTTTCTTTTCTAAATGTTCAACGTAAGAATTGAAGACCAGTGCATGCTTTACGTTATGATATTTCAAAGTCATGCCGTAATCATTATCAGCATAATAAAAACTAAACGTTTCGTCTAATTCTCCAATAATGTTAAAAATTTCTGGCTTCACCACAATACACCAACCCTTTATTTGTTGCATCACTTTATAACCAATCAGAAAATCAATTTGTTGTGGATTTGTATTTGGAACGCCACTAGGACTAAAAGAAAGAATTTCTGGATGAAGCTTTGAAATTTTTAAGATCTCAGTAAACCAATTTTGATGAAATATCAAATCATTATTGCATAGCGCAATAAAATCTCCTGCAGCATGTTGAATTCCAATATTTAGAAATCGATGAAAATTAAATTGCTCCTGCGGAATAATTACTTTAACAAAATTTGGATAGGTAAAAGTTGATTGGTAGTATTCTTTATTGGATTCGACTACAATGATTTCAAACGCAACATTTGATTCTGATTCTATAGCAGATTGGATACACTTGCTAGTCATTGCAAATGATTCGTCAGAATCTGTTCTAGCTAAAAATATGGCGGATACTTTCATTCGCTTGCATCAGTATTATCGTTTTCAAATCAATTAATCTTTTTTGATGAAATGTAGTCCAGAAGTAAACTGCTATTCTAATGCTAAAAATAAAGGAATACTAGACATCTAAATATCACAACTTTTGGAAAACAATACTCTAAATATAGCAACTAACCATTTTTCTTAATTTTTGAAACTACTTTCAAAAAAAGCAGATCAATTAATTTTTTTACTGATAACTTTTTTGCTAGAAACGAATCATCTTTCAACAGCTTTCTTGCATAATAATACTCTAAATCAGGAAAATAAATATGCTTTTTATACTTGACTTCTATATAATTTCTAGCTAATTTTCTGTCATTTCCCGAAAAGGAACGTATCATAGAGTCATTTAAAACTCTGTAGTTGAAACAAGGTTTTTGCAAGTAAAAAAATCGAGAACCGCTAAAGCTGCAATTCAACCAAAAATCCCAATCCTCAACGCCCATTTTGGGTATTTTTTCATCGTAGCCTCCCAATTGTTCCCAAACAGATTTTCTAAAGACTGCACATGCATCAATATAATTATTCGGGATGAGTTTCAGCAAACTATAAGCTCCAACAATCCAATCACCTTCTTTTTCTCCAAAATAAATCGCATTTCCATATACGATATCATAATAATCATCTTTTTCTAAAACCGCTATTGCATCATTGAGATAGGGTTCTAGTACAGTATTATCACTATCTAACGGTAGTATATATTTACCTTTTGCTAATTTTATTCCGTTATTCCGGGCGTTTCCTAATCCGCCATTTTTTTGATGCAAGACAAAATAACCAACCTTTTCTAACTCATTGAGTTTTGAGATAGTTAAAGTATCAGTGGATCCATCGTCGACAATGATGATTTCAACGCCATATTTGCCTTTAGCATTTTCAATACTGTCTATCGTTTCCTGAAGGTACTTACCGTGGTTGTAACATGGAATTACTATTGATAACAAAGTGCTCATCTCCTATTTTTTCTTAGCAACCACAACATAGTTGATTGTATTTATTGGATTGAAATCTTTTGAATCCAAGTAACTAAAAATCCTATTAACCAATATATAAATTCGAAGTTTTCTGAATAGATACTTAATTCCTTTTGCTATTTTATTAGCGTGAGGGTTTGAAAATCCAAAAGTATGATTAATTACCAGACCGAGTGTTGCCCATGCGCCACCATTCGGACGAATTTCACAAACTTCGAAACCAGATTTCTCTAAAACATATTTAAAACCGTGCTTCGTAAACCTATAGAAATCATAGGGTTCTTCGTGCAGATGCCAATAAAATGGCCCTGATAGAATAAAATATCCTCCGCTTTTCACTAGTCGAAATGCCTCGTCAACCATACCTTGATAATCTTCAAGGTGTTCTATGGTTTGTGATGAAAAAATCGTGTCAAATCTTTCATTTTCGAGAGGAATCTTATTCGCGGAGCACAATACATCAACTTTATTTGCACTCGATTGAACAATATCGCAGCCGACATATTCTGTCACTTTTCCATTCATCCAAGATTCGTATGGTTTGTTTCCACAACCGATATCTAATAAACTACCGCTAGCATATTTTTCAATCGCAGTACTCAACTCGTCGTGAAAAGAGGAGTAAACCAAATAATTGCTATTTGATATCGTTACTTTTACTGCATTTTCATAACGTCTAAGATTTTCTTCTCTTTTCATTCTAGACTATTTTTTCCCATTAAGGTAATACTTCAAAATCTGAAAAGGACTATTTAATGTCTTTTCTAGCTTATTGATTTTTCGACATTTATGATTGAGCAATTCAGGATGAATATAGGTGTTTTGGTAATCATTCATTTGACTTATAATTGATCCGTATTTTGAATCATTGACTTCGGACTGTCTGATAAAAATCAAGATATTCTGTCTGTACCACCAACTAATTTTATCGTTATTCCAAATTTTATGTCGCAGAAAATCGACACAGAGAAATCCGTTTTTTGAAAATAAATCAACCCAATATTCATTATTTTGTTCATTATAATGCAATGTTCCTTCTTGCCCAGGTACAGCAGCAGAAAACAATATTATATCACTGTGTAGACATATTGATTTAATAAAACTTTCTGCGTTTTTCGGATAAATATGTTCCGCAACTTCAAGAGAAATAGCTAAATCAAATTTTTCTTTTAGATTATAAGGCTTGTTTAGATCGTACGGTTTGAACTTTTCTTTCTCAATGATTAGATCTTGGCTATTTACATAGTCCCCATCAATACCAATTACTTTGCAGCCATGTTCTTCAAATACGGTCAGCCATGTTCCGAGACCGCAACCTACATCCAATACAGATTTTGGTTTGAACAAATTTAAAAAAAGTGGAACAACCTCTTTCGCAGAATTGATTGAATTCCGAAAATGAGCAGAATGAAAATTATCGTTGTAATCCTTTGGTGTCATCTTATTAGAGTTTTCGTCCTTGTTTTTGATTAACTATGTAACAAACACCATGTTTTGATTGAGAAATCCTTAAAGGCAAATTATTTTTAGACAAATAATCATGTACTGCTCTAGAACAACCGTCCCAAGCATAATAATCGTCAATAATGATAAGTCCATTTTCTGCAACCAAAGGATATAAATTCTCTAAGCACACCATAGTAGAATCATACCAATCGCCATCAAGCCTCAGAATTGCAATAGGCTCGCTTATTTGGGTGTTTGCCGTTGTCTTGTCAAACCAGCCAGCTACAATTTCGTGGTTAACGGATTTTGCCAAATTCATCGCCTCCTCCGCAAAAGTAATTTCTGCTTTACAATTGTCTAATCCTACCCCATTATTGTCATCCTGCCAAATCTTAGCAGCTTGACCGTCAATTTCTTTAACTTCAGGCAATCCTTCAAAACTATCAAACAAAATGCTTTTTCGTTTTTTATCTGAGTAGTCATAAATACCCGCAATCATTCCTCCTCTCCAAACGCCACATTCAACAATACAGCCGTCGACGAGGCTAACACTATTGCACAAGAATAAATTATCGATATATACCGCCTGATCTATCATTGTAAAGCCTTTATACTTAGTATAAATAGCTCTAGCTTTATTAGTTTCGTTAATATATTTTGATTTAGTTACAATCTTTTTTACTAATTTTCTCATCGTATTTTTAGTCATCAATAGTCCATTTTCCGTCATCAATATATTTACAAGCATTATTTTGCCATCCCCATTCCGGTTCTTTCTGATTAATCATTTCTACTTCAAAAGAACAACAGTCAAATTCTTGAAATTTTTCCCTAGTTTTCGAATTAGCTAGATGTACTTTTATGTAATAACTCCCTTTATAGAGGCGAATGTTGTTATATACGTAGCTAATTCTATTAATACCCTTTTTTCTACAAATAGGAGAATCGATATCAAAAATATAGGACAATAATACTGCTTTATTTAGATCATCAAATATTTGAATAGCGGGCGCAATATTCTCATAATTGTCTGTAGGCATATCAATTTCAAGGGAAATCATCAATGGTTCTCCATTAGATTGAATCGTACCGCCCTCAGATGTTTTTAATACTACTTTAGTTATGCTAGGCTTATTCACGAGAGGTGATTGTTCAAAAATATGCTCTCCTTTGTATTGCAAAGAATATTCAGTTATAACTTTTGGTGTTTGATCATAAATTTGAAGACTTCCATTTTTTAATAAAATGCTCTTGGAAGTGAGCGTTGAAATTGCGCTAAGGTCATGACTAACAAAAAGAATTGTCCTACCTTCACCTTTACTAATGTCGCCCATTTTGCCTAGACATTTCTTTTGAAACTCTGCATCACCAACTGCCAAAACCTCATCTACAATAAGAATTTCACTCTCAAGATGCGCCGCGACAGCAAAAGCCAAACGGACATACATACCGCTACTATATCGTTTTACAGGAGTGTCAATATAACGCTCAACGCCAGAAAAATCGATGATCTCATCCAGCTTTCTAGTGATTTCCTTTTTTCGCATTCCTAAAATAGCACCATTGAGATAAATATTTTCTCGACCTGACAATTCAGGATGAAAACCAGTACCCACTTCAAGAAGGCTGGCAATTCGGCCTTTTACCTTAATTTCACCAGTAGTCGGACTGGTAACGCGGGACAATAATTTAAGCAAAGTACTTTTACCCGCTCCATTTCTGCCTATAATACCCACAGCATCGCCCTGATTAATATCAAAGTTGATATCCTTCAATGACCAAACAATATTACTTGTTCCCTTTGTGCTTCGGTCGTTTGCTTCTCCAATCTTAAGAAATGGATCTTCTTTTCCGCGAACTTTTGTAGTCCAAAATCGTTCTAAATCGCGAGAAATCGTGCCCGTACCAATCTGACCAATTTGATACGCTTTCGATAAGTTTTCAACTTTTATTACTATCTCTGCCATTATATAGTATCTACAAAATTTTTCTCGGTCTTATTAAAAATGATAACGCCTAAAAACAAGACAACGATCGTCACGAGTACGGAATAACCAATACTCCATACCGAAAATTCTCCTTTGCCAAGAAATGCAAATCGAAATGCTTCAATGATTCCAGTCATTGGGTTGAGTTCTATGATAGATTTGTACTTTGCCGGCGCTGCACTAAGCGGATAAATCACCGTGGTTCCGTACATCAAGAGCTGAACACCAAAAGAGATTAAAAAAGTCAAATCTCGATATTTTGTTGTCATAGCAGTAATAATCAATCCCAATCCAAGTCCGAGTAACGCCATTAATACAACTAAAAAAGGAAAGAAGAAAATGGCAGACGTTACCTGAAAGTTCGCTCCTTGTATACCAAAATAAATCATCATCAATACTAGTAAAAGCAACTGAACCATAAAGCGCACCAAGTTGCTTACAACGATACTGAGTGGCATAATTAAACGAGGAAAATAAACCTTTCCAAAAATGGCGGCATTATCACGAAAAACAGTGCTCGTTTTTGTGAGGCAATCAGAAAAATAATTCCAAGCAGTAATGCCCGATAAGTAAAACAGTTGCTGTGGCAAACCATCGGTGCTAATTTGGGCCAGGTTTCCAAAAACAAAGGTAAAAACAATCGTCGTAAAAAGGGGTTGGATAAAAAACCAAAGCGGTCCGAGCACGGTTTGTTTGTAAAAACTAACAAAATCACGTTTAACAAACATCCACAATAAATCGCGGTAGCGCCACACTTCATTAAATTTTAAGTCGAATAAGGAAGTGTGTCCTTTGATAATAAGATTCCAATCTTCAGACTGAATGGTGTCTTTCATTCTTTATGATTTCAATTCTAGGAAAAGTAGCATTAGAAAAGTCTATCGATTATTTTATATTACAACGAAATTTTGAGGTGCAAATATACATATTTAGCTATCACTGAATCACTTTTTTTAATCACTTTACGTTAACATTACTAAACTCAAAACATCATAAAATGTGACTATATTTGTAAAACTATTTTTAAGTTATTATCAAAATAAATATGTTTCACTTCCTCAAAAAAAATGCTGTTCTCAAAGATCTGATTCCATCTGATTACGTGGATATTCACAGTCATTTATTGCCAGGTATTGATGATGGCGCAGTGGCTATTGAAGACACTTTATTCCTTATCAATGAATTACAAAAAATGGGATGCAAGCAATTTATCACTACACCACATATTTATACTACTGTATGGGATAATACTAAAGCGATCATTGAACAAAAGTATAACAACATCCTACCAGCGTTAGCACAGGATACATCAATAAGATTTGGTGCAGAATACATGATTGACCCCTATTTTGTGAATTTGTTTCAAAATGAACCTTTAGCAACACTGAAGGATAATTATGTTTTGGTTGAGCTTTCTTACATCAACCCACCGATTCAACTGTATGATATTTTATTTGAACTACAAATTGCGGGATATCGTCCAATTTTGGCTCATCCAGAGCGTTACCCTTTTTACAATTCCAATCTTAATGAGTTTACAAAACTGAAAAATGCAGGGTGTCTGTTTCAACTCAATCTACTATCGACCGTTGGCTACTATGGAATTGAGGCAACAAAATCCTGCGAATTACTGCTAAACAAAGGGTTAATTGACTTCGTGGGATCGGATGTGCATCACTCAAAACATATAGAATCTTTTTCAAATAAGATACTAGTAAGTAATGTTAATCCTTTAAAAAAAGCAATTGAAAACAATCAATTCTTTAAGTTTTGATTACTTGCTAAACCATTTGTACCATGGTCTTTTCTCGACTTCTTGGTCTGCTCCATACCCATACCCATACCCATACCCGTAGCCGTAGCCATATCCGCCATATCCATAGGCATAAGTCTTTCTCCTTTTGGTATCGTTCAATAAGATAGACATATTTGGCAATCTCTTTTGACGATGTAAGTCTTCAATCATTTTTATTTGACGTTTGTCAATAAAATTGGCGCGAATAACATAGATAAAGATATCGGCATATTGCGCTACCAACAACGTATCAGTCACCAAACTAACGGGTGCGGTATCGACAATAATGTAATCATATTCTTTTTTCAAATCATCAAACATTTTTTCAATCTTACCATTCATTAATAAATCTACTGGATTTGGTGCCACAACACCGGACGGTAATATAAAGAAACTGTCAAAATTATCAACCTTTACTATGTAGTCGTTGATGTTTTCGTTGCTTTTCGACAAGAAATTGGTCAACCCTTGCGCCGGCAACTGCAAATAACGATCAATCTTGGGGTTTCTGATATCCAAGCCGATCAACAATACTTTTTTGCCTGAAAGCGCAATAATACTAGCTAGATTGACTGCTATAAAAGTCTTACCTTCTTTCGGTACGGTGGATGTGACAAAAATGGTTTTACATTGATTGTCAGGAATTTTATTTGCTAAAAATTCCAAATTTGTTCTAACAATTCTAATTGCCTCGGCCGAACTAGATTTGCTATTAGTATTAATTAGCTCATCATGACTTTCCGATTGTGGAATATCACCCAAAAATGGGGCGGATATTTTACCTTCAAAATCTTGTCTGGACTTTATCTTATTGTCAAATAAATTAATGATGTAGATAATCGAGAATGGGATCAATATTCCAAAAGCAAAAGCAACAAAATATATTATATTTCTTTTAGGCGAAATTGGTCCGCCAGACGAATAAGCTTCATCTACTAATTTAGAAATTGGTGCAGTAACAGCCAAAGTAATAGCTGTTTCTTCTCTTTTTTGCATCAAATACAAATAGAGTGATTCTTTAATTTTTTGCTGACGGTCTAAGATTTTATTTTCGAGTTCTTGCGTTGGGATGGCAGAAATCTTTCCTTTTATCAAACGGTTTTGGTTTTCTTTTGCTGATTTATCAATATTCAACGCCTTTTTAGTTTGCTCTAAATTGGCTACAATGTTGTTATTGATATCCTCTATTCTTCGTTCAAGATTGATTACGAAGGAGTTTTTTGGAGTACCTTCTTTGAAAATCCTATTTCTTTGAATAACCAGTTCGTTATACTGCGCAATAAAATCAGTGGTTACTTTAGAATCGGCTGTGGTAAGAACATTATTCGGAACCAAATCCCACTTTCCTTTAGTATTGATATAGTCAATCATCACGTTGACCACTTTTATTTTAGTTTCTATATCAATTAATTCTCTTTCAAAATCGACAGAACTACTCAAATAAATATTGGCTTGAGAACCAATATCCGTTATATTGTTGCTTTTCTTAAAACCTTCAACATCTTTTTCTACATCTCCAAGTTCATTAGAAATGATTCTTAAGCGGTCTTGAATAAAGTTCAAAGTGTTTTCAGAGATAAATTTTCTATCGGCAATAGCATCTTCATTATACACCTGAATCAATTTGTTCAGAAAATCAATCGCCTTTTCTTTAAGAGGATCATTAAGTGAAAGAGCAACAACGCTTGAGTTCTTGTTTAATGCCGATACACTTAATCTACCGCGATAACTTTCTGTAACATTATCCAAAGTATTGACATTGATATTAAGCGAAAAACCGTCAAGATTGACATTGTTGGCCTTGATATTTTTATTTACAACTAATTTTGCGTCGCTCAAATCGATAATATCTCCATACGCAAATTTACCAATACTGCTTTGATTGCCATGTAGTAATTCAAAATGTCGATTATCTACTGAATTTACGGTAAAATATTTTTGGGTCTCGTA
>JBIKRP010000199.1:0-4826 GCA_044349145.1 Flavobacterium sp. | reverse complement strand
GGATTTACTAATTTTACTTCGGCCATAGTCAGAGGCTCTACCTTTAAGAGCATGGGACAACTGAGTACTTTGGCAGTATCATTTGTAATTTCCGCTCCAGCATCGCTGTACTCTTTGTCTGTATAGCTAGAACTCAAACCAGCGCCAGATTCAAGCATCACCCGATGACCGTGAGAAGTTAAGGAGTTAACAGCGTCTGGCGTTAAACAAATTCGACGTTCTTGGTAACTTGTTTCTTTTGGAATTCCAATGAAGAGTTCACTTTTGTGTCTTGCAATTTCAAGTTTTTCCTCTTGAGGAAGCAATTGTTGTTTGGTAAATGGAGTCAATCCCATAATGCTACAATACTATTTTCGGTCTAAGTTATGAAAAAGTGAACATGTAGCCAACTTTTCAGTAAGAGATATGAAAAATCACATTAATTTTTATATAAATTCTACTTCTCGTTCCAAATCTGAGATTACATTAATCCTAATCACACTGTGCTCATTTGGAATTAAAGTCGGTATTTTTTCAGCCCATTCAATAAAGCACCAATGTCCAGAATAAAGATACTCCTCGATACCCATATCGTAGGCTTCGGATTCACTCTTCAGACGATATACGTCAAAGTGGTATAAAGCATTTTCTTCGTCTATATGGTATTCATTTACCAATGAAAATGTTGGGCTGCTAGTAGGCTCGGACACGCCGAGAGATTTCGCTAAAGCTTTGATTAACGTTGTTTTACCAGCTCCCATCTCACCGTAAAATAGAATTACTTTTTTGGGGTTTTGTGCCAGAATCATTTTCGACACGGCACTAATTTCATCTAATGAAAAAACAATTTTCAAACTAGCTATTTTGGATTAAAAATCATAAAGGGAATAATCATTTCTTCTAACGAAATTCCACCGTGTTGATAGGTATTTCGATAGTAGCTCACATAGTGATTATAGTTGTTCACATACGCTAGGAAATAATCATTTTTGGCAAAGATATAAGAACTACTCATATTGATTGCTGGCAGTCCAATTTTTTTTGGATCTTTTACCGCATACACATCCCGTTCTTCGTAAGTTAGACTTCTTCCAGTTTTATAGCGAAGGTTCAGACTTGTATTCTTATCACCAATGACTTTTGAAGGGTTTTTAACATTGATTGTGCCGTGATCGGTCGTAATAATCAACTTGAAGCCCATTTTTTGCGCTTGCTGAATGATTTCTAACAAAGGCGAATTTTTGAACCAGCTTAGAGTTAAAGAGCGATATGCTTTATCATCCGATGCCAATTCCTTTACGACATCCATTTCAGTCTTGGCGTGTGACAACATGTCGACGAAATTGTAAACCACTGTTACCAACTGATTTTCTTTTAGCGCCTTAAAATTATCCGCTAATTTTTTTCCATTTGTTAAATTGGTGATCTTAAAATATTCCTGTTTGATGTTCAAGCCCAATCGTTTCAAATGTGCTTCCAAGAATTCCGCTTCATATAAGTTTTTTCCGCCGTCTTCTACATCATTCTTCCAGTATTGCGGAAATTGCTTTTCCATTTCAAGTGGCGTCAATCCCGAGAAAATGGCATTTCTGGCATATTGCGTCGCGGTGGGAAGAATCGCATAATAAGGAACTTCTTTTTCTAATTTATAGTGATTTGCAACCACATTTTCAATAACTTTCCATTGGTCGTAGCGCAAATTATCGATGACCACAAACAAAATGGATTTGTCTTTTTTAGTTAATTCTGGCACAACTAACTCCCGAAATAGCTGGTGTGAAAGGATTGGTTTGTCTGTTTTAGGTTCTTTGGAGCCTTTTTGAACCGCTGTATCAAACCAATTTTCATAATTTCTTTCAATGAATTTACCGAATTGGGTATTTGCTTCTACTTTCTGAGATTCTAAGATTTCAACCATACTTTGATCTTGGATGTTTTCTAATTCTAGTTCCCAAAAAAGCAACTTCTTATAACAATCAATCCACTCATCGTAGGAATTCACCATCGCCATATCCATCGCGATTTTTCGAAATTCTTTTTGGTAATCTAAGGTTGTCTTTTGTGAAATCAAGCGCGAGTGGTCAAGGTTTTTCTTGATACTCAACAAAATTTGATTCGGATTGACAGGTTTAATTAGGTAATCGGCAATTTTAGAACCGATGGCTTCTTCCATGATATATTCTTCCTCGCTTTTGGTAATCATAATTACAGGGGTGGAAGATTTTTTTTCCTTTATTTCAGAAAGCGTTTCCAAGCCACTCATACCAGGCATGTTTTCATCGAGGAAAACAATGTCGAAATCGCCATCTTCGAAAATATCAATCGCATCTCTTCCATTATTACAAGTGGTCACTTCGTAATCTTTCTTTTCCAAAAAAAGAATATGTGGTTTTAGTAAATCAATTTCATCATCAACCCAAAGTATTTTGATTTTTTCCATGTATGGTAAGAATTTTAAGGTGCTTGCAATTTAGTATAAAATAAACGAGGAGTTCATAATTTTATTGTAAATAGTAGCGGACAAGTAAGTATTTTTAAGAGACATTTTTATTCAAAAGTCAATTGTCATTTTTTTTTTAAATTCCATTTGTGAAGATTGTGTACATTTGTTTTGCACAAAATAAAATAACCTTTTGCATGGATTCTGTAGCTCAATATTTTAGAGAAGAAAAAAAAGAAAGCGTTTATTTTGTTTGCTTGGGTTTTGTAGCTTGTTTCATTGCACTTTTATTCTTGTTGGTAAAAAAGCAACCTTTTTATAACGCAATTTCTTATGTGTTTTTTGCATCTGGACTCATTCAGTTAGTGGTAGGATCTACAGTATATTTGCGGTGCGATCTTGACACGGTGCGTGTATCACATTTTATAGAAAAAGAAATAAAGAGCATCAATGACTATGAAATTCCGAGGATGGAGCTCGTCATGAAAAATTTTTTGATTTATAGCTGGGTCGAGATGGCACTCATCGCAGTCGGAATAATACTATTTCTTCTTTTTGAGTCCAAATCTTTTGCGAATGGACTCGGAATTGGACTAGTTATACAATCTTCTATTATGCTCGTTCTAGATTCTTTGGCAGAGAAAAGAGGGAAGGATTATTTGAATTATTTAATGTCATTGGTTTGAAACAAAAAAAATCGAAAGAAAGCAACAATTAATAATACATATTATGAATAAAAGATTACTGGTCTTACTTGCCATTGTTTGCATTCAAATGCAGGCGCAATCGACATTCAATTCTAGTCAGTACGCTGCTATTGGAGATAATTTTTATCTCACGTTAGCGAATAACTTGGCGTTAGATTTCGAAACTACTGGAACTAATTTTGTTTGGGACTTTTCATCTTTGACAGGAACTTCTCAAAGTCAATTGCAACACAGAAATCCAACATCTACAGGATTTTTGTGGCTCTTTATTTATAATCCAAACAACACCAATCTGGCGGCAACAAATAATAATCCACAAACGTTGAACATTCCAGGTCAGGTGGTCGAACTTACAGATTCTTTCGATTTTTATAAAAAAACTTCAACAGATTTGCGTCAAACTGGAAGTGCTTCAAAGGTAAATTACAATGGAACTCAAATTCCAATAACAAACCAATACACAGATTCCGATATTATCTATCGTTTTCCTATCCAATTTGGAAATACGGATACGGATAATTCCGCCTACACCATTAATATTCCTACTTTGCTTTACCAAGAAAACACACTCGAACGCACCAATGAAGTGGACGGTTGGGGAAGCATAAGCACTCCTTATGGTAATTACAGTAATACTTTAAGAATGAAAACGACTTTGGTGGCTAATGATTCAATTGCGCTATTGGGTACAGGTTTGCCACGAACGATAAGAACAACAAGAGAATTCAAATGGTTCGATACGACTCAAAAAATACCTGTCTTAAAGGTAACTCAAAGTAATGCAACGGGTAATTGGGTAACAACCAATGTGGAATATTTAGATGCCCAGCGGGATTTTCAAACTACGGCATTGTTTACCTATGCGCCCTTAAATCCATCGGCTGGTGACACGGTATATTTTCAAAATTTAAGCACAAATGCAACTACTTTTTCTTGGAACTTTGGTGACCCGACAAGTGGGACTGAAAATACAAGCACGGAGGAATTTCCGACACACGTTTTTGCGGTAGATGGAGTCTATACTGTTCAACTGACAGCTAGCAATGGCACTTTTAGTGCAACATATGATGTTACAATTGTGATTGGAAATCTCGGACTTTCACAATTCGAATTGAATGCTATTTCCGCTATTTATCCAAATCCGTTTTCTGCCAAATTTAAGTTGAGTAAACCATTACAAAATGCACAGTATGTGATGAGGTCTATTGATGGTCAAATAGTTTATTTCGGAAAAGATATTGAAGAACACGACTTTAGCGAGTTGTCAGCTGGAATTTATATCATAAGTGCTTCTAATTCTGAGGAAATTGCACAGCACAAATTGATTAAGCAATAGGATTTCCCTGAGAATTTTCTTTAGCAAATACAACTGAATATTTTAAATAAATTATAATGTGGTGGCAATATTTGCTTGTTTTTATCGGTGCTTTTCTATTTGACGTAGTGCCATTTCCGTCGCCACCTGCATTCACAATCATGGTTTTTTTGCAAATTATATATGATTTGAATATTTGGGTTGTGATTTTAACAGGTGTTATAGGTTCAATTTTAGGAAGATACGTTTTGACTTTGTACATCCCGAAAATTGCAGGAAAGCTATTTAATCCTGAAAAAAATGAGGATGTTCAGTATATTGGTAGAGTCATGAAGAATAAAGGATGGAAAAGCCAATTGGTAATTATCGCATATTCACTATTACC
>JBIKRP010000197.1:0-4827 GCA_044349145.1 Flavobacterium sp. | reverse complement strand
TTTTTTCTTGGAATCCATCAAATCGAACTAAAGCAGTACAAAGACGCTCAAAAATCACTTTGGAAATCCAGTAAAGTATATCCAAAAGGCGAAGTGCCGAAAAGGATGCGGGCCATCATTCAAAATGAGCATATTTACAATAACCTGGCGCAAGTTAAGATTAAGCTTAACGAATTAGACTCTGCCTTTTTCTACAATAAAAAAGCGTATGACTTTGCCCTAAAAGCAAAAAGCAGAAGAGGCATACCCAATGCCGAACAAACTTTTGGCGAAATTTATTTGATGAAGAAAAAGCTGGATAGCGCGGCTTATTATTTTGAAAGAAGTCTCGTTTCAGCAACTAAAAGTGAATATTATGATATTGTTCTTTTGAATTATGGGTTTCTATTGCAAAGCCATAGCAATAACGCAATGTTGCGCGAGGAATATTATCAAAAAGGATTGCAGTTGATAAACCTTCGAATGGTTAACTCGGCGTTCCAAAAGTATTTTTTTGCAAAAGCGCTGGATGCTATTAGAACAGTCGACAGTCAAAAGACCATCTATTGTCAAGACCAAATCATAGACATCGATTCCAGAGCTCAAATTGACGGGAATTTATATCTGCAGAATTTTACAGATCAATATGTAAAAAATGAGAAAAAGCTGCTGTCATTAGAAGTTTTGAAACTCAAAAAACAAAAAGACATTGTTTTGTTTCAGTTGATAATCGCCATACTACTGCTATTTCTATTGGTATTTATAATCCTTTATATCCGGAGGAAAAGCAAAATTAATTCCACGCTTTTGAAGCAGAAAAATGACATCAGTAAAGATTTGCATGATGATATTGGCAGTGGTATTTCGAGTATTTTGATTCATTCCGACTTGTTGCAGAAAAATAGCGATGTCGATGCGAAGCAAAAAGCATTACTCCTAAAAATCAATGATACGGCGCGTGAAGTTTCGCAGCGAATTAACACCTTTGTTTGGTCTTTGAATACAGAGCATAACACGCTTCGTGATTTTAAGGAATATGTGCAATTTTATGCGGAAAATTTATTTGAAGGCACGCCTATTGAGCTGCGATTTATTGAACAAACGGAATCGGATAAGCCGCTTTTAATTGATGGTAAGACAAGAAAGAGTTTGTTTTTTGGACTTAAAGAGATTTTCAACAATGCCCTAAAACATTCGAAGGCAAGTAAAATTACAATCAAAATTGTAGCGCTTGATAAAAAAAATTTACTGATTGAACTAAAAGATAATGGCGTTGGCATTCAAAGCACAAACTACTATGGGAATGGATTGATAAATCTGCAAAAACGAATAGAAGAAATGAATGGTTCCGTCTTGATGGAAACACAAAATGGGCTGTACACACGCATCCAAATTCCCCTACAACGTTAAAACTCGTGTACGCCAAAGCGCGTATTTTTTACAAAGTTTCGGTTGAAATCAACTTTTTTAACGACAAAAAGGGTAAAGTATACCCGCTATTTCGTATTGCAAACACTTCGAATTTGTTAGATTTTTACCTTTTAAAGCAGCTGTAAATAGTTTGTTTTTAAACAGTTAAATATAACATTCTAACATTCGAAATGGCAATCATGAAAAAAGTACTACTGCTCTTGTTTTTATTTCACGCACATTTTTTTACGGCGCAAGTCGGAATCAACACGACAACTCCTAATGCGCAACTCGATATTCGGTCAAGCAGTCAAGTCGCTCCCAGTAATACAGACGGTATTTTAATTCCAAAAATGGATGTTTTTCCAACGATTAATCCGACGGCATCGCAACAAGGCATGTTGGTGTATTTGACCACAGCAACCACCTTTTCAGGAAACCCAAAGCCAATCGGTTTTTATTATTGGAATGATTCGCCTGCTGATTGGATTGCTCTAAAAGGCACGGATGGAGGAACTTTAGATCAAGCGTACGATTTTGGTGGTGCAGGAAACGGTAAGACCATCACGGCCGATGCTGGAGCCGTTTTGATTAGTGGAACGGATGGATTGGTTTCAACGGGAACCACAGGAAGTGGTGCTTTAGCTCCTGCGGGCGCCGGAACTAGAATGGTTTGGAATCCAAGAAAAGCTGCTTTTAGGGCGGGAACAACCTCAGGAGCATTATCGACTGTTTGGGATGATTCTCAAATTGGAGTACAATCTGTAGCTTTTGGTATTAATACGGTAGCAAGTGGTACTTTTTCTGTGGCCTTTGGACAACAAACATCTGCTACTGGATTCAATTCAACTGCGTTTGGGGCAGGGAGTGTAGCAAATGCAGGTCAATCTACTGCTTTTGGGAATGGCACAGTTGCATCGGGTATTAATTCAACAAGTTTTGGAAGCAATTCAGTTGCGAGTGGATTAACGTCAACAGCGTTTGGCTTTTCAGGAACTGCATCAGGAGCTTTTTCAACAGCTTTTGGTCTAACTACAAATGCTAGCGGACAAAGCTCAATCGCAGCAGGACATAATAATGTGGCCTCTAGTTTTGGTGAAACTGTTTTAGGAATAGGAGCCACAATTTACACTCCATCAACCAACGGAGCCACACAATTTAGATCGGCTAATGCAACTGATAGACTGTTTGTCATTGGAAATGCCATTGATGCTAACAATAATAACATCGTTGATTTGTCCGAAAGAAGTGATGCATTGGTGGTAGTGAAAAACGGTTTAACTCGTTTGCCTTCTACTACTAATACGATGCTTGATGCAGCCGATGGGAAAGCTGTGGTTACAAAAGAATGGTTGCAACAGAATACTTCAGGGACTTTAGATCAAGCCTATGATTTTGGTGGAGCAGGTTTAGGAAGAACCATAACTGCCGATACCGGAGCAGTTACAATAAATGGTACTGACGGTTTGGTTTCCACAGGAACCGCAGGGAGTGGTGCCGTAGCTCCCTCAGGTGTAGGAACCAGAATGGTTTGGAATCCGAGAAAAGCTGCTTTTAGAGCAGGGCAGGTTTTTACAAACCAATGGGATGATGCAAATATTGGTCTTTCATCGGTTGCAATGGGACATGTCTGTTTGGCATCTGGGTTTGCAGCTACGGCTATAGGTGATTTTGTATCTGCTCTGGGCCTTGGTTCAACAGCCTTTGGTGTCAGTTCAACAGCATTCGGACAAGCATCTACTGTTTTTGGACGATTAAATTTTGCTAATTCTAGCGTATCAACAGCAATTGGATTCAGTAATACTGCATCTAGCTACGGGGAAACTGTACTAGGAATTGGAGCAACAATTTACGCGCACTCAATCAACGGAGCGACACAATTTGGAGCTGCTAATGTAACAGACAGACTATTTGTTATTGGAAATGCTATTGATGCAAATAATAATGATTCAGTTGAATTTACAGAACGAAGCGATGCATTAGTGGTATTGAAAAACGGAAACATAGGAATAGGCAGTTCAACACCGCAAGACAAACTTCATATAGTTGGGAACCTCCGAATGGAAGACGGCAACCAAGCCGCTGGGAAAGTGCTAACTAGCGACACCAATGGTAGAGCCACTTGGCAAAATGCCTCTAATAACGCTTGGGGTTTGACAGGAAATTCAGGATTAAATGCAAGTACTAATTTTATGGGAACGTCAGATGATGTAGATGTGGTTTTTAAAAGAAATGGTATTCTAGCTGGAAAAATTGCAAGTTCTAATACATCTTTAGGTGTTTCTGCTGCAAGTGCAATTACAACTGGAGTAAACAATAATGCAATTGGGAATTTAGCACTTGGTGCAAATACTTCTGGTAATGATAATAATGCTTTTGGGACAGGTGCTTTAAGCGTTAATGTGGGTGGTATTAGAAATTCTGCTTTTGGATCTTTTGCATTAGATAATGCTGTTGGGGATGCCCAAAATTCTGCTTTTGGAGCTTTTGTTTTGGGGAACAATAATGGTGGTGATAGTAATTCAGGACTTGGATATAATGCATTAAATGCCAATTCTACTGGCTCAAACAATACAGCAATGGGAGTTGATGCTTTGAAAATAAACACTATAGGCGCTAATAATACAGCTGTTGGATTCAATGCCATGGCAACCATCAATCAAGGAAGTAATAATACAGGAATTGGAGTAGATACCGCTACGACATCAACATTAACTAGCAATGCTACGGCGATAGGTTATAAAGCTACTGTCGGGGCAAGTAATTGTGTGGTTTTAGGAAGTATCAATGGTGTCAATGGCGCGACGTCATCGGTGAACGTGGGCATCGGAACTATTTCTCCAGCCACCGCACTTGAAGTGGTAGATGCTAATGTTACTACGACTGCCACGGTTGAAGGAACAATAAATGTGATGACCAACGGGGCACAGGCTATTGATGCCGGAGGTTCAATCACTTTAGGAGGATCGGTTACGGACGCTGGAACTACATTTAGAACTTTCGGTTCAATTGAAGGTAGAAAGGCTACGGCCACCACTAACGTTACTTCGGGGTATTTGTTGTTTAAGACTAATAATGCTGGAACGCTTTCGGAGAGAATGCGTATTACTAATGCAGGAGATATTGGAATTGGAACAGCAGCGCCGGGAGGACAATTTGAACTATCGTTAAACGAAGGTAGAAAGCCAACTTCGAACACTTGGACAATTCCGTCGGACGCAAGATTGAAAAATGTAAACGGAATTTACCAAAAAGGTTTGGCAGAGATTCTTCAACTAAAACCTATCCGCTACAACTATAAAAATACCGACAAAAGAACTTTTGACCCAAAGGTTCTGGACAAAGAAGCATTTGGGTTTTTGGCGCAAGAAGTACAGCCACTTTTTCCAGAAGCGGTCGGAACAGACCCAGATGGGTATTTAAATTTTGATTTGCATC
>JBIKRP010000198.1:0-4827 GCA_044349145.1 Flavobacterium sp. | reverse complement strand
TTTACTCTTCACTCTTCACTAGTTACTATTCACTAGTCACTCCTTAAACAGTATCCATAAAACTCTTCTCCGCCTTATTGAAGATGACTACGCCGATAAATAATATAACTACGGTAACCAAGGTACTTAAAACCAAACTAAAAGGATTAAAACTTCCAGTGCCTAAAAAGGCGTATCTAAAACACTCAAATATACCCGTTAATGGATTGGCATTTACAATCCATCGGTGTCTTTCCGGTATTGAAGTTATGGAATAAACTACCGGAGTGGCATACATAAACAATTGAATACCAAAAGTGAGTAAAAAAACCAAGTCTTTATATTTTGTCGTTAATGAAGAAAATATCATTCCTAGTCCTAAAGATAATGAAGCCATCAACAAAATTAAAAAAGGAGTGGCTAGTATCCACAAGTTAGGATGAATAGAACCTTCCACAAAAGTAAAATAGAGGACAACCACTACAAAAAGTCCAAATTGAACGGCAAATTTCAGCAAACCCGAAACAACTATAGACAAAGGCATAATCAGTCTCGGGAAATAAACTTTGCCCATAATATGAGCATTAGCTGCAAAAACTGTTGAAGTTTTAGTGAGAGCCTCTGAAAAATAATTCCAAATAGTAATCCCTGCTAAATAAAATGCTATCTGAGGCGAACCATCAGTAGATAACTTAGCGATTTGCCCAAACAACAACACATAAATGACCGTGGTTAATATGGGTTGCACAAAAAACCAAATGGGCCCCAAAACGGTTTGTTTGTAAAAGGAAATATAATCTCTTTTGACAAGCATCAACAATAAATCTCGATAATCCCAAACCTCTTTTAAGTTAATAGAAAATAGCGAGTCCTCCGATCTAATTTCTGATTCCCATTCTTGCGTAGTATCTTCCATAGTCATTTCTAATTATATCGGTTTAAAATTTCAATAATTCTTTCAACCTCTTCTTGTGTCGTCACCGGACTAATAGGCAAGCTCAATACCTCGTCATGAATGGCATTAGTAATTGGAAAATCAAGAGTATTCATTTCCTTGTAGGCCAATTGCTTATTCGGCGGAATCGGATAATGTATTAACGTTTGAACACCATTACTAGTCAGATATTCCTGTAGCTTTTCTCTTTCCTTACATCGTACCACAAACAAGTGCCACACATGCTCTGGGTTTTCTTCATGATGAAATCGTGTATTGACAGGAATCGGCAATTGGATATCAGGATGGGAGATTCCATTCAAATATAAGGAGGCTAGTTGTCTTCGATGCTGATTTTCAATATCAATATGCTTCAACTTGACACTTAAGAAAGCCGCTTGAATTTCGTCTAATCGACTATTTAACCCTTGATATTCGTTGACATATTTCTTTTTACTACCGTAATTTCCGAGTGCACGAACTTGTTCAGCCAACATCGGGTCGTTGGTGGTGACCACTCCAGCATCACCCAAAGCCCCTAAGTTCTTTCCGGGATAAAAACTAAAACCTGCGGCATCTCCGAGGTTCCCGGTTTTTATTCCATTCCAAGTTGCTCCAATAGCTTGTGCATTGTCTTCGATGATTTTCAAATGGTGTTTTTTAGCTAAAGCAACCAAATCGTCACTCCAACAAACTTGACCATACAAATGCACGACCATGATGGCTTTGGTTTTCGGCGTGATGTGTTTTTCAATCAAATCAAGATCAAGATTGAAACTGCTGTTGTTTGGTTCAACTAAAATTGGCGTCAAATTATTATCTGATATCGCAAGAAGTGAGGCAATATAAGTATTGGCAGGAACGATGACTTCATCGCCCTCCGACATCACGCCCATTTCTATATAAGCGTTTAATATTAATCGTAGGGCATCCAACCCGTTGGCAACGCCGATTGCATGAGAGGCACCGACATACTGCGACAACGCTCTTTCAAAATTTGCGAGCTTTTCACCCATTAAGAACCAACCGGAATCAATTACGTCAGCAGCGGCCTGCTTGAGTTCTGCTGCATATTGTGCATTTATTTTTTGAAGATCTAAAAATTTAATCATTGGAGTGTAGTATTTCTATTTCACTTGGAGTTAATGTTCTGATCAATTTTGCAGGCGTTCCACCTACAATGGAATAATCTGGATATGATTTGTTTACAAAACTATTAGCGGCAACAACGCAATATTTACCTAAAACAACATTGGGCATTATGGTCGAATTACCGCCGATCCAGGTATGATCCCCAATTGTTATCGGCCCACGTAAAGTACCAAAAACCTTCTGCATCGCAGGGGAAGCATTCGGGCCTGAACCAGTAATGATATTGACGTTGGGAGCAATACTCACATGACTACCGATGATCAGCTTGGCGTTGAATCCTTCAATAAGGGAATTCATCCCAACATAGCTGTTAGCGCCAATTTCGAGCAAGTTTTCTTCTGAACCAAAAATCTTAACCCGACTTGCGATTCTTGTATTGTCGCCAATTTTGATGTTATTGATGTTGGAATCAATTTCGACTTTGACATTTTTTCCTAAATGAATGTTGGCAATCTGCATGTACTTTAGATTTTTAAAATCGCTACGAAGACTAAATTTTACCTATCGATTTTAACTATTTATATTAATTTATATCGAGCGGCTCTAATCGTTTTCATTGAAGTCATTTAAAAAAAAGAAAATGACTTCATAAAAATAATCGATGTCAGCGGTGCTCAAATTTTGATGAATGGGTATAAAAAACGCATCTTCTCCATAAAAAACACTGTTTTGAATACCATGACTACTTATAAAAGATTTTAGTTTATTCAAATCTTTGATTATTCCATTGTTTCGCAATACGAGAGCAGAAGGAATCGTCTTTGAATTGTCATCAAATCTGGGAGTCAGCCCTAATTTAGAAAACCGATTGATAGCATAATCCCAATTCTCTTTTCTGGTTTTGAGAATTGAGGTGTCCATTTTTAGGTAGTGAGACATGCCATTTTGAATATGCTTTTCTTCTCGCTCAGAAAGTGCACCACTTTTACTTACCACCTTTTTAGTGTTGTTTACCAATAAACCTCCGATTTGAATTGGGAAAAATTTCGGGAAACTATAAACTGAAAAGTCACCGTATTGTCCCACCGCTCCGAATTCATCCTGACTAAAAAAAGTAGTACAACAGTCTTCAATGATTGGCAAACCCGTGGCTACTAGTTTTTTCATATCCGGATAGGGATAACCAAATTCGTGATTGACAAAAATTACTTTGGTCTCAGGAACAAGTTCGCGATTCCAGCGGCAAAAAGATTCTATTGCTTTGGTAACACACGAACTGATATAAAAATTCTGTGATGTAGTTAGTATCGTGACCAAATCATTCGCTTTAAGCCCATAATTCATTAGAGCACACTTTATCGCGTCTTTCCCGCTGTAGGTGTACTGCCATTTTTCTTTGCCAAATCTTTTGTTTAAATAGTCAACCGCAAAATCATCTTCTACCATACTAGCGTTGCGTCCAACATCATCCGTTTTAAAAGGACTTATTCGGTACGTTGGCGTTAAGTATAGATCTGGATGAAGAATAAACATAGTTTTTACGCGTTTTCTGATAACCATTTTAAAGAAAAACGCAGTGAAGATTGACACTCATGCGTTTCTTTGAATCTCAGCAAACCTTCATTGGGAATCCCTTCAACCGTTGAGATTCCGAGGTCGATATAATGAAAGCCGATTGCTTTAAAGTGACTCCATAAATTGAAAATAAGAAAATCCATAGCTCTATCACTTCTTCCTCTTAAATCATCTCCCCAAAGCAAAGCATAAACAATCTCTTTGTGAAATCGGTACATAATGGCGCCTGCTATAATTTCTTGATCAACATTACTAATTTTGAAAAAATCGGTAGGAAAAAGAGCTGTCGTCTTAACAACATCCGCGTAAGTCATATGAATAGGCCTACCCATTCTAATTCTATTTTCTACAATGAGATCATAAATAGCTCTTTTCTCACTTTCAACTTTTGTTTCAGCAAATACGAGTCCTTTCTTTAAAGCTTGGTTGTAATAGGTCCGGCTAGAATTGTGCGTATAGACGTTTTTAAATCGCTTCAAATCGATGTGATTAGTGATGTCTGGTATTTGTGTCTGAAAACCTTTTCGCATCAACACGTTGGTCAGTTTGGCATTTATCCGATTGTTATAGAGGTCTGGTGGAACTGTAATTCTAATTTCCTTTATTCCAGAATGCAACGCAAACAACTGCAAATCTGAAACAAAAGACTCAATCACGGAAGTATAAATACTTTCTCCTTTATGATGAAATCCACCAAAAGGAGCTGAGAAGGGTGCCAAGAGGACATGGCCTTTTATACCGGCAACAAGTCCGAGTTGAACCTTATCCGCATCTTGAACCAACCTTACAATGCGATCGACTTTATTGGCGTTTAAACTGATAAAACCCTCGGAAATGAAAGGATTGGGATCAGAAGGAAAATAATTCTGGTATTCTTTTGCATCGATATCAATTAAACCTGAGACTTTATTCTCCGTGCTTGCGGGAGCTGTATTAACCGAAAGTGGCGTCGTCTCCAGATAGAACTCTGATTTTAGACTAATATCACAACCAACTCCTTCTTTGAATTCACACAACCCATAATTTGGGATAGAATTCTCAGAGGAAGGACCAATATCAACAACTTTTATCCCTTGATTTTTGTAATATTGAAAAATATGATACGACAGAAAATTCATCGTCTTACATTCGGAGTATTCTGGCAAATCTCCCCAGTACACCACCTGAACAATATCCTGAGCAACATGAAAAACGATTGCTGCAGCAATGTCGCTTTCTTCTTTCCGGACAATGAAATAATCAATATC
>JBIKRP010000196.1:0-4835 GCA_044349145.1 Flavobacterium sp. | reverse complement strand
AAAAATTTTGGTATTTTTAAACATAAAACCAACTAAACTCACATAGGCTTTTCCATTAAACAAATCGAGTTCAACACCTTTGGGCAAAAAGGGCAACAGTATTTCTGGATCAATTTCGTAATTGACCATGATGATGTTTTCCCAATTTGCTTTTAAAAAAGTAGCCATTATGATGTTTTATTAGAATTAAATTTCTGCTTGGAGCTATTGACATGCTTTTTTAAAATTCGACTTCCTTCTTCCCTAACGGCGTCATTCTTGCGAAAACTCCAGACGATATCGCTGGCGTATTTTCTTGTTTCTTCTATATTGACAATTGGCTTTGGATAATCTTTTCCAATTTCACAGTGATAAAATTGTTGCTCGATAGGATTCAATTTCCACGGTTCATGAATCAAATTAACTGGGATTTCTGCCAATTCTGGAATCCATTGTTTGATAAAAACACCATCAGGATCATGTTCTTCCGAATTCTTGATTGGACTGTAAATTCGAATCGTATTAATTCCAGTCGTCCCGGATTGCATCTGCAATTGTGGATAGTGAATTCCAGGTTCGTAATCTAAAAACTGTCGCGCTAAAAAATGTAATTCACGCCAATCTTGCCACAAATTGAACGTAAAAAAAGAAACCACCATCGCCCGCATTCTAAAATTGAGATAGCCAGTGGTTACAACGCATCGCATGCACGCATCAATAATTGGAACACCCGTTTTCCCTTCTTGCCACGCTTTGATGTACGTTTCGTTTTTGGGTTTAACTAACGAGTCGTACGCTCGATTTACATTTTCAAATTCCATTCGGCATTCATCCTCAAACTTTTGTATAAAATGACAATGCCAATGCAACCTTGAGACAAAATTGAGTATCGCTCGTTTGTTTTTAGAACTTTCGTAATGTTGATTCGTATACTGATAAATACTCCGCATACTAATATTTCCGTAAGTCAAATAAGGTGACAACCGACTACAACCTTTTCTACTCAAACTTGGTTTAGAGATATGTTTGCTGTAGTTGACATATCGTTCTTTGACGAAACTATCCAAATAACGCCAAGCAAGATTTTCTCCACCTTGTTGAAAATTTTTGTTTCTTGTAGTAATTTCCGCGGCTAAACTGTCGCCTTTTACCGAATTATAGAAGTTCCCGTCTAAAACTTCAATTTTTAACGCATTGAAATCAATTATTTTCGGATTGGAGCGCATCACAGATTCCCATCTTTTATCCCAATCACTTCTCGATTTAAGTTTACGAATGACACCGTGAATTTGAAATTGTTTCCAATGAATATTGCATTCTTGAAAGAAAAAGTCCATCTCGATATCGCGATCATAGGTCACTTTGTTGCCAATTTCTTGATGCGAAAGAACAGTCTTCACGTCATAAATTTGAACCAATTCCTCAAAAACAGTTTTGACTTCATTTTGAAAAAAATAAATCTTCGCGCCAATTCCATCCAATTTTATTTGCATGTCAACAATCGACTCATAAATAAAGCGCCAATGTCGGTCATCAGAATCATCATAATTCATCGCTGATGGCTCAAAAAAATAAAGCAATAAAATGGGTAAATTATCTTGTTGTGCCCAATAAAGTGGTTCGTGATCTAAAAAACGTAAATCACGTTTGAACCAGACAATATTAATAGCTTTTTTACTCAATTTACTTTGATGGATGTTAGCGCTTTGTTGGGCTTTGCATAACTTAACCGGTCGATCTGAATGGTTTTATGATAGCTATCCAAACCAGAACAGGTAATCGATGCTGCTTTCTCGATATTTAGGAATCCATCTTCTTCAAGACAATCCGACGGAAAGTACACCGCTTTGACTTCACCAATCACCAGAACTGTGTTATTGATTGCGAGTTCAACTTTTTCTTTAAATTCCATAGCTATTTGTACTTCACTTTCCGCTACAAATGGCGCAAAAAAATCATTCTTGTGTTCCACAGTCAATCCAGTCGCATCAAATTCTGAAATATCGCGATCGTATCTCGCCGAAGTTTGATGCGCTTGTCTGTAAATTGCCTCATTAATGTGATTGACGGTAAAAAATTTCATCGACAAAATATTTTCTAGAGAATGACGCTCAACCACACCTGGACGAAAAACAACTCCCAACAACGGCGGATTGCTACCAATGTGAATGAGAGAACTCACAATAGCCAAATTGGTTTGATTCAAATTATTTTGCGTTCCGATTAAACAGACACTCTTAAAGCCCGCAATGCTATTCACAAAATGAACGCGTTCTTGCTTTTGCATGGTCATGATTATATCGAAAGTGATCTGTTTTTGCATATATAAATTAGGTTAGTAAAATTGAAATGTATTTTCTTAAACCAGCGAAACCCATTTTTTGTCACTATTCAACTTAAAAGTACCAATGTGTTCTTTATTCCATTCCATTGGAGAAATTAGAGAGAGAAAATTAATGCCATCTTCCCCGCGATACAAATGATAAATCTCACCGATTACGGGTTCAAATGAAAATTTAGAACTGTAGACCAGCTCATTCCATTCGTACTCTTGCATTAGATTTTGATATTGAGTTTTAAGCTCATTGAACTTATTTTCAAACTCCTTATTCACATTACTGATACCACGACTTTTCCACGAAACAACGTCATCAACTTTTATAACTGGCGCCCCAACACTTGATGCGTAAGGCAATAAACTGGCATGGTAACCCTTTTCATCAGAGTATACCACGTTGTCAGGAATTTCGTTTGTCATTTTGATTTTACCTTTTAAATATTCTTTCTATCGCTTTGAAATTTTGTTATTCGATATGGCTCTTTGCAATTTGCATTTGAATCGATCAATTCCGTCAACTCTTGTAGCAGTATGTTTCGTTTTGCAATTTTCAACACGCTTCCGCCATAATTTATAACTGCTGAACTTTAGTTCTTTTTTCATTAAAACTTTTACATCCGACTCTAAGAGACCAAATTGAAATCTGATTGCATCAAAAGGCGTTCGGTCTTCCCACGCCATTTCAATAATTCGATCAACTTCTATCTCACTAAATTCGCGTTGCTTTGACCTTAGTATCATTTTGTTTATTTTTTAATAAATAAAGTTAAACAAAATTAGCCTTTTATATAGACAAGAATCAAAAAATTTTCATAAAATTGAACAACAAATAATAAAGACTATTAAAGAAAAAATCCCTTATTTTGCGAAATACTTTTAAAGACCATGATGCAAACAATTCAAGCTAACGGCTACCCAATATACTTTTCTGAAACTGGTTATGAAGCACTAAACCTAATAGTAATAGAAGATAAATATTCCTCAATTTTTGTGATCGTTGACAGTCACTCGAATGAATATTGTTTACCTCAATTTTTACCCTATTTAGAAACTGAAATTGCCATTGAAGTTATCGAGTTCGAGTCAGGTGAAAGTTCAAAAAATATAGAAATTTGTGTGCAAATATGGGAAACGCTGACCGAACTCGGGGCAGACAGAAAAAGCCTCATCATTAATGTAGGCGGTGGCGTTGTAACCGATTTGGGTGGATTTGTTGCTTCGACTTTCAAAAGAGGCATCGACTTTATTCATGTTCCAACCACACTTCTTGCCATGGTTGACGCGTCAGTAGGAGGTAAAAACGGTATCGATCTCGGCAACTTGAAAAATCAAATTGGCGTGATCAATGTTCCCAAAATGATTATTATCGATTCATCTTATTTAGAAACTTTGCCAAAAAATGAAATGCGTTCAGGCTTGGCGGAAATGCTCAAACATGGACTTATTCATGACAACACTTATTGGAAAAAATTTACTGAGTTAGAGCAACTAGATTTCGCTGATTTTGATGCTCTGATTTACCAATCAATTGTGATTAAGAACCTAATTGTGATGCAAGATCCAACGGAGAATGGCATTCGCAAAGCCTTAAATTTTGGTCATACTTTAGGTCACGCGATTGAAAGCTACTTTTTGGAAAATGAAAACAAAACTACGTTACTTCACGGCGAGGCGATTGCGGCAGGCATGATACTCGAGAGCTTCATTTCATGGCAGAAAAAACTCATCCAAGAACAAGAATATCTCGAAATCAAGAACACCATTAACCATATATTTGATCGCATCGATTTTGACGAATCTGACCTCGATCCAATACAAGAGTTGCTCATCCACGATAAAAAAAATGAATACGGAATGATTCAATTTGCATTGCTTGATTCGATTGGTAAAATACGAATTAATCAAACCGCTGAAAAAGAATTAATTACAGCTGCTTTTTTAAATTATAAAACTTAATATTTTTTTAATAAAAGGATTGCAATTCACTTATTTTATTTTTTACATTTGCCTCAATGAACGAAAACCGAAATACCGAAACATCCTCAATCTTTGAAACACTTTCAAAGAAATCCTATCTTCATTTTTTGAAGCATGTTTTGGCTATCAATGGCAATCTACATTTTGAAATTTATATCAATACCAAGCAGTATAGCGAGAAACTTCCTATTATATTCGCTAATATTCGAGTTTGAATGACGATTAAAAATAAGCCTCAACTTTTTTTAATCCAAATTTAAACACAATCAATGAATACAAAATATTTCGATCTCATCAATCAAACGTATTATTTTCCTCAAGAAGAGTTTTCTTTAAACAAAGACAACCTTCAGTTTCACAATATCGATTTGATGAAATTGGTAGAACAATACGGAACACCACTAAAATTTACCTATCTACCACAAATTTCCAACAACATTAAAAGAGCCAAAAACTGGTTCCGAAATGCGATGGAAAAAAACAAATATGATGGTAAATACTATTACTGCTATTGCACCAAAAGCTCACATTTTCAATACGT